>NZ_JBHXKA010000013.1:0-103532 GCF_042722885.1 Streptomyces sp. NPDC058401 | reverse complement strand
GTCCCCCGGTTTCACTTGGTCGTTGGGGGGGGGGGGTCGGTGTGGGGGGGGGGGGGGGGGGCGGCAGGGGGTTGATCCTGTCCGGCCCCACCGAACGTCGTCACGCGCCAGGTTCCTCTGATGGTGTGTCCGCAGGCTGCTCGTCAGGAGGCAGGACTCTGGGCGTGGGGGTGCCCGCGCAGGACCACGTTGTCGTCGGTAACGGCCGAGAGGTCTCCCTCCGCGAATGCCCGCCTGCGTCGTTCGGCGGCACCTGCACAGATTCCGCATCCGGGGGCGGGCACGGGGATCCGCCAGTCGTGCTCGGGAAGGTCGATCGGTGACGGTTGGATGGTGTTGTGCTCCATGCCCTGTCCCTTATCGGTCGCAGCCCCCTCACCCAGGAAGTTACCGCCGGTAGGAGCGTGAGCGTGGCAGCAGACGCGAAATCGGCCAATGCTGCGGCCGAGAAACGTCGAGACTGTTTAAACGCCCCGACCGCCACCCACCCCGCCGCTCGGACGCGGGGGTGCGTGTTGGCGCCGGAACGGGGCGCCCCGCCCCCCTGTTCAGGGGGTGTGGTGGGTTTGCCACCACCACTGAATGCTGGGCAGGTCGAGGGGTGCGGTCAGGTCGCGGCAGTGGAGGCGGTCGGTGGGCTCTTCGTGCAGGGCCGGCGCGGTGGACTGGCCTGTGTCGTACCGGTGGGTGGCTTGGAGTCCCCAGTCGAGGTTGCCGCGCAGGTGGTGGTCGAGATCGGAGAGGTAGCGCCGAAGGGGACGGTCGTCGGGGTCCGGAAGTTCGAGTCGCGCCTGGTGCTGCAGGTAGCACCACATGGCCTGGTTGCGCAGGTGGATTACCTCTGCGAGTGCCTGGGGAGTGGTGAGGCGGTGGTGCGTGCTAAGCGCGGTCACCAGGTTGACGTCGTCGCTGTGGTTCGCGGTTTCTGCCCTGTGAGAGTAGATGTCGTTGTCCCAGGCCATGATCATTCCGGCCATGTCGCTCATGGCATGCACGGTGTGTGAGGTGTGGTCTGCCGGGCGGAGTTCGAAGGTGTTGGCTACTTCGATGAGGCCGAACCCGAAGCCGTAGGTGCCGGCGTCCAGCGGGCGCATGGTCGTGAACTGGTCGAGTGCGGGGACGCGGTTGGCCTGGCGGTGGGCGGCCGTGGCTACGGCTCCCAGGGTGAATGCGCGCTGGTGGTCGATCCATCGGTGGTGACCGGCGGGGGTGGTGAGTGTGCGGAGGGTTTCCGCGATGTCGTGGAATGCGGGGGTGTAGGGGTCGCCGGGAGGCGGGATGGTGGAGGGCGCCTCGAGTGTGCGGATGAGCCTGAGGTGCCGTTCTGCGACGGCGGGCAGGTCGTGGAGGGCGAGGGTCTCCATCTCGTCGTCGAAGGCGAATCCTCAGATGAGGAGTCTGGTGATGGCTTCCAGGGTGTCGGCTTCGCCGTGTGGGTACATTCGGGCGACGAGGGCGCCGACGTGTGCCTGCTGTAGCTTGTGGCGGATTTTTTCGCTGCGGCAGAAAGGCTGCTTCTTCATCCAGGCGGTGGTGCGCTCGTCCAGCTCATCGGCCTGCTCATGGACGACCACCCGAGACGCTGTTGCCCGACGCTCTCGGCCTGGGCCGTCTTGACCTCCGGTCCCGGCCCGGCTGACGGCCGAGGTCAGCCTTCGGCCGATGCCGTCACCGCCGACTTCTCGTCATACTCGCGCAGCATCCGCATGACGGTCGCGGGCGAGGGGTGCCGGCCCTTCTTCTTGCCAGGGGCGCGCGGGGCGGGGTCTTGTACTACCGACTGTTCGGGCGGTTTCGTCAGCGGTTTGTCCCAGCGTGTGCGGAAACCGTTCTTCCCGCAGGCGGGACGGCACCTTCCCCCGGACCGGCGCGGGCGAGGGGCGGGATGTCCCCGCAGGGCCACTACCGCAGGGCAGGAAAGTGCTGATTGAGTGCTTTGTCTACCCGGATCATCCACCCCGAAGGAGTTGCCCATGTTCCACCTCCACCGTACGAAGCTGCGTGGCGCGGCGATCGGCGTCTGCGCCGCGGCGCTGGTCGTCGGCACCGGCCTGTTCACTCTTCCCGCGCAGGCACAAAGCCCGCAGGCGGCACCCGCGGCCGCCGCGATGAGGGAGGAGCGGGCGACGGCGGAAGTCGCCGAGTTCTTCCAGAAGTACCTGGACGCCGTGAACCAGGTGAGCGCGCAGACCCCGTTCCAGGTCCGTGAGGAGTTCCTCAGCGCCGACCTCGACAAGGAGCTCACCGTCTGGGGATCCGAACACAAGGCAGACCCGGTCCTGCGAGAGAACAAGGTCCCCAAGACCTGGTCGACGACGGACGGTCTCAAGACCGAGACCGAGATGAAGGTCATCATCACCGAGCGGTGGGAGGACGGCACCAGCCGGGACGTCTGGTACCAGGTCCGGCTCTCCGACCTGGTGATCGTCGGCCTGCAGGACCCGACCCCGGCCGCCTGAACCACGGGGCCGTCACCCCGCACCCGCACGCCGTCCCGGGTCACCTCTGACACCGCGAAGCCACCCCGGCACCGGATCGGTTCTCACAACCCGTTCTCATTCAAGAGTTCTGAGAACTGAGTTGTGAGAAATCCGGGGTCACTCGCGACCTGGCCCCGGCCGTTGCCGCGGTCAGTGGATCTTGGGGAAGGCCTTGTCTGGGTGGGCTGCCGCGACGTATTTCATGGCTGTCGACGGGTGGATGCCGAAGAGGCGGATGAGGTGGACGGGGTCGGCGCTCACCCGGGCCTCGTCCAGTACCCGGTCGCTCCAGAGCTGCCTCGGGGTCATGCCGATCTGGTCGAAGGCCGCGCGCAGTCCCAGGTAGCTGAGCGGGATGAGCGCGGGATGGTGAGCACTGTGGCTGGTGATGAACAGGTGGGGGTTGGGCGCCTTGGGCCAGGTACGGCGCCGTTCGTGCAGCCAGTCCGCCGCGAGCTCCATGGTGATGGGGTCCAGGTACACGGTGTGGGTGTGGCTGCCGCGGCGGACGGTAATCGTGCCGCGGACGAGATCGACGGCGGACAGGGGCAGGCGGCGCACTTCGCTGGCCTTGAGCGCGTGCACGGCCACGAGGGTGACAACGAGCCTGCCGCGCGCGTCTTGGATCTGGGGGAGGGCTCCTTGCAGGCGGTCGCTGGGCAGCGGGGTGGGGAGCCGGACAGGGGTGGACAGGGAGAGCCCTGCCATGGGGTTGCGAAAGATGATCCGTTGCTGCTTGAGCGCCCGGAAGACGCTGAGCAGGGCGTGGTGGACGCCGCGAGCCTGGTGGCCGTGGCGGTTGCGTCATTCAGTCTTCACGTGATCGCGGGTGATCTCGCGCAGGTTCAGGCCTGCGGCGGCCCAGGTGTGCAGGACGGGTAGGGCGACGCGGAGGTTCCGCAGAATGCGGACGTAGTCCACGGCGGGGTGCCGGCGGCGACCTTCGCCGCGCATGACCTGCACCCAGGCGAGCATGTGCTCGGCCATCTCGGCCGGGAGGCTGTCGAGTTTCCCTGCGATGGCCTGCTCCTGGCGGCGGTTACGGCGTTCGATGTCCAGCCTCGTGATCTGGTGGTTCGCGGCCGACTTCGTCGTGGGGTCTGGCCGTGGCTGGGGTGGTCGGGCCTGGGGTTCGTCGCTGAGCAGGAGTCCATGGCGCTGCCAGCAGGCGGGCCCGCACCTCCGCGGTCGCTCACCTCGCTACGGACGGCCAGAGTCGCAGCCCGTTCGCAGCCGAGCCGCGGCTTGGGCTAGGGGGTGGTGCCGCGGACGACGGTGACGGGGCAGGGGGCGTGCTGGGTGACGTGGAGGGAGACGGAGCCGAGGAGGGTGGCGACGAGTCCGGTGTGGCCGCGGTCGCCGACGACTAGGAGGTCGGCGCCCTTGGCCTGTTCGAGGAGGACGTGGGCGGGGCCGCCGTTGATGACGCTGCGGGTTGCCTTCTTGGCCGCGTCCGGGTCGAGGGCCTTGTCGATGGCTTCGTCCTGGATCTGTCGTGCGAGCTCTTCCGGGTTGACATCGGCGGAGAGGCCGCCGGGTACCGTGGCGGCCCAGGTGTCGTACTCCCAGCTGGTGACGGTCTCCAGTTCGGCGCCGGAGAGTTCGGCCTGGCGCTGGGCCCAGGCCAGTGCCTTCAACGAAGGCGTGGACCCGTCGACGCCCACCACGATCCTGCCCATGTGCCTGCCTCCTGTGACTGTGTCTGCTTCGTTGGTGACTATAGGGAATTAGTACGGAATTTCCGGTAGGGGCGGGGCCGCCTACGCGCCCGGGACGCCGGAGGGGTGGCCGGCGCGGGCGGGTCCTTCCGTGACGGCGAAGGCGGTACGGATCTCGGCGGCGGCGTCCGCGAGGGGGCTTCCCTCGGGGAGCGCGAGCAGCGGAGCCGGGGTGCGGAGGGCAGAAGTGCGGGCGCCCTCGGGGGACGCGATGGTGTCGGCGAGCGTCCGCAGGGCATCGGCGACGGCCGCGTTGTCGGCGGGCGGGGGCGGCGTCGCGCCGTGGTCGAGGCGGGTGGCGGTGGCGGTGAGTGATTCCAGGATGCGTTCCTGGCAGAGCAGGAGCGGCTGCCAGGCGGTGGCGCGGGTGCTGACGGGCGGCGGTTCGGTCAGGGCCTGCTGGAAGCCGGCCCTGACCTGCGACAGGCTGCGGTAGGCCTGCCTGCGGGCGGCGGAGCGGACGGCCACGGCGGCCTTGTCGCGCGGGTCGAGGAGGTCCGCGTAGGCGGCGGTGTCGCGCAGGGAGAGGGCGAGGTCCGCCCCGGTGCGGGGGCGGCGGGCGCCGGGCCACAGGAGGTAGCCGGCGGTGAGGACGATGGCGACGGCTACGAGGGTGTCGATGACGCGCGCGCCGACCAGCGCGGCGCCCTGGTGGCCGAGCATGTCCGAGAACAGCAGGATGAGCACGGTGATGGAGGCCGTCTGGAAGGCGTAGCTGCGGGCCGAGGCCAGGGGCAGGGCGAGGGCGGCCAGCGCGATGACGGGGAGTTCCCAGCCGCCGCGCGGGACGAGCTCCAGGACGGCTCCGGCGAGGACGACGCCGCCGAGGGTGCCGGCGGCGCGCAGCAGGGCGCGGGTGAAGACCGAGCCGTTGTCCGGCTTGAGTACGAAGGTGACGGTGAGCGCGACCCAGTAGGAGCGGGGTAGGTCCACGAGGGTGACGAGGGCTTCGGCGAGCCCGATGCACAGGGCCAGGCGCAGCCCGTACTGGAGCCCCGCGCCGCCGCTGAACAGTCCGCGGGCTCCGCTGTGCAGCCGGGTCGCCCAGCCCGCCGCGCCGGCGCCGGGTTCGCCGGCTTCGGCCGTTCCGGCGTGGACGCCGGTCGCGTGCTGGAGGGCCGCGTGCAGGGCCTTGTCCTCGGGCGTGCCGGAGGCCGGGCGGGGCCAGGGGGCGGGCCGGTCCTCGGCGATGGCCTCGGCCAGGGCGCGTACGGCCGCTGCGGCCTCGGGGCTACGGGGCTGCGCGGCCCGGTGCGCCGCGGGCAGTGCTTCGAGGAGCGGGGTGGCGGCGTTGAGCCGGGCGAGGAGGCGGCGGGAGCGCGGGCCCCGGCCGGGGTGGCGGGCGCGCCGCAGCAGGAGCAGGTCGTAGGCGCTGTTCACCGACTTCGCGACGGTGGCCATCGCGGCGCCCCAGCGCTCGGTGCCGGCCGCGTCCAGGGCGTCGGCGACCGAGCGGTAGACGGCGGCGACGGCCGTGCGCTGCGGGGTGTGGCGGCGCAGCGGCCAGCCGAGCAGGGAGAGCGCGCAGACCAGCAGGCCGCCCGCCATCAGGAGCAGCGGGGGCTGGAACCAGGGCCCGGGGACGGGCATGCCCGCGCCGATCACCGCCATCAGCAGGAACAGCATCCCGGTCAGGGAGGAGACCGGCCCGATCGAGCTGACGAACCCCGAGAGGAACGCGGCGCCGACCATCACGGCGACCATGACCCAGCCGTGTCCCTGGACGCAGGCGCCCAGCAGCCAGCCGACGGCGGAGGCGAACTGCGGCACCGCGATGTTGAGGAAGCGCAGGTGGTAGGCGTCGGCGGTGTCGGAGAGCACGGCGGCGATGGCGCCCACCGAGACCATCACCCACACCCCGTAGTTCCCGGTGGCCACCGCGACGGCGACGGGCCCGGTCAGGGCGATGACCGAGCGGATCATCGCGGGCCAGGGCGGCGCCTGTGCGGGACGGGGGCGTACCGCGCGGACCAGCCAGGAAGGCGGGGACGCCGTGGCGGAGAGGGACCGGATCGGGGACATCGAACCCCATTTCGCAAGGTCGGAGCATGCTCCTCCGATCATGGCCGCTCCGCGGGAAGGCGGCAGAAGTCGCTGGTCGGTGCGGGTTGCCTGGAGAGGAGCCGGTACTTCAAGGAGACCGCGCCGAACCGCTCGCCCCAAGAGGTAAGGGTGCCCTAACTTCGGGACCATTGACTGCGGCGATATACGAGTATCCGTGTTGATATGGGATTCATGAGCACTCCCCGTGGCGCAGAAGCCATGTCCGTCCGCCTCAACGAGTACGACCAGCCCATCGGCGAGCCCGTGCCCGGCTGGTCCCCCCGGCCCCTGCCCGCCGCGGTCACGCTCACGGGCGGGCGCTGCCGGCTGGAGCCGCTGGACGCGGACCGGCATGCCGCCGAGCTCCACGCGGCCTACGTCAGCGGGTCCGACCAGCGGGACTGGACGTACATGTTCACCGGCCCGTTCGCGTCCCCGGAGGACTACCGCCGCTACGCCGAAGCCGCGGCGGCCTCCGCAGACCCGCGGCACTACGCGGTGATCGACCTCGCCACCGGCACGGCGACCGGCACCCTCTCGCTGATGCGGCAGGACCCGGACCACGGCGTCGTCGAGATCGGCAACGTGATGTTCTCCCCGGTGATGAAGCGCCGCCCGATCTCGACCGAGGCCCAGTTCCTCGCCATGAGGTACGTCTTCGAAGACCTCGGCTACCGGCGCTACGAGTGGAAGTGCGACAGCCTCAACGCCCCGTCGCGCACGACGGCGGAGCGCCTGGGCTTCACCTTCGAGGGAATCTTCCGGCAGGCGATCGTCTACAAGGGCCGCAACCGCGACACCGCCTGGTACTCGATCACCGACACCGAATGGCCCACGGCCAAGCAGGGCTTCGAGGCCTGGCTCGCACCCGGCAACTTCGACGACCAGGGTGCCCAACGCCGCTCACTGGCCGAACTGCGCACGACCGCCGCCCCCGTACGACCGTGACGTACGGGCCGGCCACCGCGGCGCAGGCCGTGACCGGCGCCGGGTCCGGGCCTTCTCCGGCCCGGACGCTGACCGTCGTCAGCGCGGCCACCGCCCTCGCGCTGATGGTCTACAACGCCGTGATGGTCACGCTCCCGGCCACCGCCGCCTCCCTGCACACCCCCGCCTCCGCCCAGGCATGGCTCCTCAACGGCACCCCCCTCGGACTCGCCGCAGCGCTCCTGGTCGCCGGCAGCCTCGCCGACGACTACGGACACCGTCGCGTGTTCCTCTCCGGGACGGTCGGCCTGGCCCTCGCCACCGCTGCGGGCGCGATGGCGACCTCGACGTGGATGTTCACCCTCGCCCGCGTCGCCCAAGGCGTCGCCAGCGCGGCACTGCTCGCCGCCAGCCTGGGCCTGCTCGTCCACGCCTACCCCACCGCCCAGGGACGGCGGCGCGCCACCGGCGTGTGGGGGGCGTCCATCAGTGCCGGCACCGCCACCGGACCGGTGCTCGCCGGAGCGATGCCCGGCTGGCGCCTCGCCTACGCCGTCCTTGCCGCGCTCGTCGCCCTGGTGGCACTCGCCTGCGCGCGCACCCTCGCGGAGTCCCGGTCACCGCGCCCGGGCCGGGCCGACCTGCTGGGCGCCGCCGTCTTCGGCCTCGCCCTGGTCTGCCTGGTGGCCGCGCTCACGCTCGGCCGCGCGGGATTCCTGCGGACCCCCGTGGTGCTCCTGACAGCGGCGGCCCTGGCCGGCCTCGGCGTGTTCGCGCTCGTCGAACGCCGCGCCCGGAACCCGCTGATCGACCTCGCACTCCTGAGGCAGCGGCCGTTCCTCGGCTCAGCGGCGGCAGGCCTCTTCGCCGGGCTGGCCGTGATCAGCCTCTTCAGCTACCTCCCGACACTCTTCGAGCGCCTCCTCGGCCTGAGCCCGATGGAAGCCGCCGGCCTCTTCCTGCTGTGGGCGGGACTGTCCGCGGCCGTCGCGCTCCAGACCCGCAGGCTCGGCCCCCGCTTCACACCGAGCCACCTGCTCGCCTGCGGATTCACCCTCCACGCGATCGGAGCCCTGACGCTGCTTGGCGCGTTCGGCTCCCAGACCTGGCAGCGCCTCCTGCCCTGCCTGCTGATCAGCGGGATCGGCACCGGCCTGCTCAACGCCGCGCTCCCGCAGGCCGCCGTGGAATCCGTGCCCCCGGACCGGGCGGCCATGGGCTCCGGAGCCCAGCAGACCTTCCGCTACATCGGCTCGTGCACCGGCGTCGCCCTGACCATCGTCCTCGCCACCACCGAAGGCCGATCGGCGACCACCGGCGCGGACCTTGCCATCGGCCTGTCCGCGGGCCTGGCACTCATCGGCGCACTCGCCGTACTACTCCTGCGCACACGACCTGCCCGATGAAACCTGAGAGCCCGTCCACCCATCCGGTACGGCGACTGGCCTCGGCGTTACCGCGGGCTGCCCGGTGATCGGAGGTATACCCGGACAGAGCCAGCCGAGAATCCGCCTCCCGTCCGGCGGGTGCGAGGACTTTCGGGGAGTGGACGCCTGTGCGTGGGCAGCGGCGCAGCCGGTCAGCATTGGACAATGGCCTCGCGGCGCTTCCACCCGGACCGCCCACGCGGTCACCGCTGGTCCAGTTGAGGAGAAGTTCTGTTGAGTACCTCGTTCCACGCTCTGCATCACACGGACCGGCCACTGCTGCTGCCCAACGCCTGGGACTTCGCGTCGGGCGCGGCGCTGGCCGCAGCCGGGTTCGCCGCCGTGGGTACGACCAGCCTCGGCGTTGCCGCGGGCAACGGTCTTCCGGACGCCGCGGGACTGGCCCGTGCGGAAACCCTCGCGCTGGCCGGACGGCTGGTCCGGCTGCCGTGTCCGGTCACCATCGACATCGAGGCCGGATTCGCCACCGACCCGGGAGCGGTGGGTGACCTCGTGTCCGAGCTGGCCGACATGGGGGTGGCCGGGATCAACATCGAGGACGGACGCGGCGACCGCCTCGCCGACCCCGGGACCCAGTCGGAGCTGATCCGGGCCGTGAAGCGTCGCGCCCCCGAGATCTTCGTCAACGCCCGGACGGACCCGTACTGGTTGGGGGTCGACGACCCGCTCTCGGCGACGCTTGAGCGCGCGAAACGGTACACGGACGCCGGCGCCGACGGGATCTTCGTGCCCGGCATGGCCGAGGAGGAGCACATCGCCACGGTGACCGCTGCCCTGCCGCTCCCCGTCAACGTGTTGTACGAGCCTGCGCTGGGCCTTCGACGCCTCGCGGACCTGGGCGTGCGCCGCGTCAGCACCGGCTCCCTGCTGTTCCGCGCATCCCTGCACGCCGCCGTCGGCACGGCGCTCGCGATCCGCGACGGCGGCAACGTGCCGACCGGAATCCCCGGCTACGCGGAAGTCGACGCGCTCAGCCACCCGCCGGAGCCCCACTGACCGTCACGGCCCCGGACGCCACAGCGACACCTCCCCACGGGTCACACCGCCCGGCCGGCCCAGGCGGGTTCCGGGATGCCCAGGGCAGTAGTGCTCGCGCCAGAGATAGCGTCAGGAAGGCTACACAGCAAGCAAGTTCGCGGACGAGAGCGATCCAACCATCTACTTGTCGGCACACTTCGCCTTGACCATCGTTCCCACCCACAGCGGACAATGGACAATGGACAACTTGAAACCCTGTCCATAACTTCTGCTCAAAGCCACCCCCGCCCGAGAGTAGGTGGGCGGGCGGGATCGCTTCGGCGGCCTGTGCCAGCATCGGCTCCACCGGGGGGTGCAGCGTCACACCAGGCCTCCGTTTCGGGTGTTCCCCCTCCTCCCCAGCCTGCACCATCATGGACGGCATGGAAGATCGAGAAAGACCCGAGCAGGACGTCTGGATAGACGGTGACGCCCGGCGCTGCGTCGTGCACGTCAGAGGAGAGATGGACCTCGACCGCGGCCCGATGCTGCGCCATGCCCTGCACACGGCGATCACCCGGCCCGGCGGGCCGCCAGAGATCGTCATCGACCTCTCGGACCTGTCCTTCTGCGACTCCTCCGGCCTCAACATACTCATCAGCGCCCGCCAGACCGCGACCGACCACGACCGGCGCATCAGCCTGCGCAACCCGCAGTCCCAGATCCTGCGGCTCCTGGAGATCGCCGGCGTCGGCACGCTCTTCCCCGTCACCGACGCATGACCGGCCCCCGCACCTCCACTGCCCGGTTCACACCACGATGGTGCGCGGGCCGCCCCCGATGTGGCGGCGGCCCGCGCAACTGTCCGCAGCGAGGGGCGTTGGGCCGGGGTCAGGCGGCCCGGTCGAAGGCCAGCACCGTGTTCGGGCAGCCGGCCGCATAGCGCAGCAGCGCCTCGCGCTCGGCCTGGTCCACCGACAGCGCCCACCGGTGCTTGGTGGCCACCCACTCCCGATGTACCGGCAGTGCACCGCAGGAGCCGGCATCCACGTAGCCGGGTCCTGATCGGACTTCTGCCGGTTCGAACGCGCGGTCACCCCGACGAGGGTCACGTCAGAGCCGAGGTCGTTGGCGTACCGGCGGCGCCGCTCGGTGGTCCAGCCGTAGCCACCGGAATCGTGGAGTTCCGCGAGCGGACCATGTGGTCGATATCGATCCCGGCCGGGCCGGAGACGAGGACGTCGTCGTAGTAGGAGTGCCAGACGCCTCCGGTGATGGTGCAGCCGGCTCCCACGGTCGGGGCTTCGATCGCCTCGGCGATCAGCACGTCGTTCCGCGCGGAGCAGCCGTTCATGTCGTCGTCCTTCCAATGGGGGTACAGCTCGCGGCGGTAGCCGTCGCGTACCTCCTCGGCGACCGGCAGGGAGGTGATGGCGTCCGTGAGGGTGTACTCGTCGGCATGCGCCGGGGAGCTGGGAGCGAGGACGGCGAAGGCCAGGGTGGCGGCGGCGAGGCCGCGGGAAAAGTTCTTGATCACCGCCCGGTGGTACCGGCCCTACCCTCGCCAACGCGGGCCCGAGGGCGCGGGCTCACTCGGCTGGGGGAACGGATTCACCGAAGGAACGATGCTCCGCACCCTACGAGTTGCCGGCCTCCGGGCCGGCGCCGCCGCTCGGTAAGGATGAGGCCCCGCCTGGGTTCACGTGGGGCCTTCGTCGTGGGTGCCGGGACCTGTGTCTACCGCTCCTTCAGAAGAAGCCCGGCTGCGTCGGTTCGATGGATAGCAGGGTGTCCATGGCCGCTTGAGTGTTCGCAGTGTCGGCCGCCAGCTTGTCGAAGAATGCGTCGAAGGACATGTTCTCGCCCACGTGTGCAGGGGGCGGTGCCGCGAACATCTCCTGCGGCGCGTTCAGCGCCTGTATGACCGCAGCCGTCTCGGCATTCGGCTGCCAGGTGACCTGGGAGGCCTCGACAGGCACCACCGCTTCCGCCGGCGGCGCTTGCATGCTCGGCGCAGGGCCCGGCGACCACGCGGGACGCGGGGGCTCGGCGTGCGCGCGCTCTTGATCCCGGTGCTCTTGGTCCAGTCTCTGCTGGGCATCGTTCGGTAGCGCGCTGTAGTACCGGTACTCGCCGTTCTGCTCGCGATACATCCCGGAAGACATATCAGCTCCATTCGTCGGATGGATGCGCGGTCAGCCCGCCCGCCTCCAGCTCACGAGCAGCGCCAGCATCCCTATCCCTATGTCCATGATGCGCCTCGATAGGACAGATTCCGCCGGGATTCCTCCACTGGGGCATCTCGGACTACACCACCGAGAGAACAGGGAGCAGCCCGGCCACAGCGTTGTGCCGGGTGTCCTGTGTCAGACAACTTTGAGTGCGTGTCATCGAAGTTTGGTCAGTCCAGGACACCCGTGCTCGCGTCAGCAACCGCTGCGCCGGATTTCGGCCGGGCGGAAGGCTTCGGGTGGCTGAGATTGCGGTATCGCACAAGGTGTCTTGATCACTAGCGTGCAGAGAGACTGCATGCACTTGACCTGCGGGAACGCATGTTCGGAGCAGGATTTTGCAAGGTCGTCCGGTACGCCGATGCCGGGCGCCTCTCTTCCCTCGATTTCTGGAGTGATCATGGCTGACAGCAAGCCCGAGGACGATCAGAATCTGTGGCGGTCCGTGTACCGGAGCGAGGCGGGCTGGAGTGAGGACGAGCCCTTCGCCGACCACCTGAGCGTGGCGGCTCCCGTCCTCGCGGACTTCGACGGCACTCTCGTCTGCGCCCACCGCGGGGCCCGGCAGGGCGAGACGCACGAGTTCACGCGGCTGCCGCTGCGGTGGACCTCCTACGATCCCGCGATCAGTGTGCAGCCGGCCAAGGATCTCGAAGCGGCGAGCGCCACGTTCACCGAGGACCTCAGTGCCGTTCAGGCTCTGGCGAAGGTCGCGGAGATCCAGACGGCCGTCGAGGCGTTCGAGAAGTCCCGCAAGTGGACGCCCGACGCCGAGATCCAGGGTCAGAGCAGCACGAACACCCCCGCGCTGGCCTCCTTCGACGGCGGCCTCACCTGCGTCTACACCACCTGGGACGACGACGCCAGCCGCTTCCGTCTCAAGGAAGCGCGTCTGACGAGCCTCGCCGAGGGATGGCTCCCCGTGGAGCACTACGGTCAGGACGGCATCGGAGTGACCGGGCCTGACGGCGCCGCACTCGTGGTGTTCCAGGAGCAGCTCCACCTGCTCCTGGTGGAAAGGGTCAACGAGAGCATCGTGCACCGTCTCCGGGCTCCGCAGCCCAAGACGGAAGACAGCTACTACCAGCCGGGGCCGTGGCAGCGCGTTAAGGCGGACGGACGGGAGGTGGAAACGCCGGTACTTCGTGACCGTGAAGCCGATCGTGACATCTCCAATGACGGCTACCCGGCGAACCTGGCCGTCGCCGTCCACGAGGACGTCCTGCACCTGGTCTACCGGCGTGACGGCAAGAAGGAGGGCGGCAAGCTCTGGCACGCCACCTTCGACGGCACCGCCTGGAGCAAGCCGGCCGCAATCGAGGGCCACCTCAGCCGCCGCAGCGCCGCCCTGGCCTCCTACGACGGCAAGCTCCACGCCGTCTACCCCGACGCCGCCAGCGAAAAGCTCGTGCACGCCACCTACGAGGGCGGCAAGTGGAGTCCGGCCACCGCGATCCCCGGCCACGACAGCAAGAACACCCCCGCCCTCCTCGCATTCACCGACGGCCCCGGCAGCCACAACGGGCTGCTCCTGGTCCACCGCGGCGTCGACCGCTACGTGCCCCCGCCGACACCCCCCTACGTCCCCTACGTGCCCCCGACGGTCACCGCCGTCCACGGCGACGAGGAGAGCGTGCGCACCACCGACTACGGCTCCGGCCAGTGGTCCCGCGCCAAGCACTACCTCACCGCCCGCGCAGTCACCTTCGGTAAGGGAACCGACGCGAGCAAGGGCCTCGTCATCAGCGTCGGCGGACAGTTCTCTTACTACTGGTTCGCCGACTGGTACGCGGACGGCGGCCAGGTCCAGGGCTCGGTGAAGTTCAAGAACACCAACGGCCGCGACCACATCGTCGCCAACGGCTTCACCTACCAGATCAAGGACGGCCAGGGAGAGGCCCGCCTCGAACTGGCCGGCATCGACCCCGGCACCTACGAGGTGTGGCTGGGCGGCGACCCCAAGAAGACCGACGGGTACTGGTTCCACCACACCGACGCCGGCTCCGACCCCCACCTGTACTCCCGGGTCGAGCTCCACCCCATCCGCTTCACCATCACCATCCCCAAGTAGCCGCAGCCCGGCCACACCCATCAGATGTCACGTCCGGCCTGTCTCCCCACCCCAGGGAAAGGCCGGACGTGACGTCCTCACGGCCAGGACTCGGACAGACGCGATCAAACTGCGATGGCACGAACTCGCATCCATCAAGGTTCGATGACACAAGCTCAAGGTTCGTTGACACAGGACACCGGGACACGTACGGCCGCTGACCTGCGGCCGAGCACTCGCACAGGTATTCGAATATGTGTTTTAGTTGGAAGGTGAACCTGCCGTACCGCTTTCCCGCCGATCTCCTCGCCCTCGCACGGGCACAGCACGACACTTACACCGCGCTTGCGCACGCTCCCGCCGGGGCCAGTACGGCCTCGCTCCGGCGCCGCCTGGTCCTCCTGGACCTGCACCTGGCCAGCCACCCTTACTGGGCCTCCCCCGCGCACTGGCGGACCGGCACCGCCGAGCTCCGCCGGACCGTCCGCACCCGGCCATGAACCGGCCCGCCAGGCCGCACGCGCCTGCACGAGCTCGCGCAGGACGTCCGCCCGCTCCGCCGAAACCGGCACCAACACCTCCTGCGCGACCGCCATCACCGCCCGCCCCGCCCACGCCGCGGCCGCCATCGACTCCCCCGCCGCCGCCCGCCGCACCACCTCGAACTCCGCGCCGGTAAACGCGACCGCCAACCGGCTCCCGCGCACCTGACCCGCCTGGCGTTCACGACGCCGGACCGGACCGTCATCTGCCACCACAAGCCCTCGCTCCCGTACATCCCGAGGAAGCCGGAATCCGTGTTCCTCACCGGAACACAATCAAGATCGTTAGCGCGTAATGCTGCATTACGCACTAACTGGCTCCCCTTTTCTATTGCATGAAAAATCCTCCCAGCCAGCCGCACCCGACCACCCGCAAAACCGTCGACCACGCCCCGACACCACCCACACCAGCGACCCCCACACCACCACCCACCCACAGCAACACGAAGCGACGACCACCCACTTCTGGGCGTGGTGCCTGCTGTCGTTGGGCCGTCATGCACCGGATGTGAGACAGAGCCGAAAACTTTACAGACCCGCCTCTGCCCCTGGTCGTGCCGTTATGAGATGTCGGGGATCTTGCCGAGGTCCGTCCAGCCAACAGGGGCGGGGTCGCCGCCGTTGAACGCGTAGACGGTGGTGGCGGTGTCGGGTTCCTGGAGGAGGTAGTCGGCGTGGGTGTCGGCGGTGACGTCGGCGAGCTGGACGCGGGCGTGATCGGTGGTCAGGCCGGAGGCGGTCTGGCCGGCCAGGTGCCAGCCGCCGTGCTGGTCGCCGCCGCGGTTGAGGTAGGTGGTGAGGCTGCCGTTGGGGTTGACGGTCCAGTAGTCGGCGCGTCCGTCGCCGTCGTAGTCGGCCAGGCGTACGCGGCTGCGGTCGGTGGTGGTGCCGGTGGCGATCTGTCCGAGGTTGATCCAGCCGCCCGCTCCGGCGCCGTCGCCGCCGCGGTTGAGGTGGACGTTGACCGAGCCGTTGTCGGCGATGGTCCAGTAGTCGGCGCGTCCGTCGCCGTCGTGGTCGGCGAAGCGGACCTGCTGCTGGGCGGTGGTGGTGCCCCAGGCGACCTTGCCGATGTTGTTCCAGCCGTTGGGGCCGCTGACGTCTCCGCCGCGGTTGATGTAGGCGGTGACGCCGCCGTCGGGGGCGATGTACAGGTAGTCGGCACGCCCGTCGCCGTCGAAGTCGGCGAAGCGCACGCGCTCGCGGTCCGTGGTGACACCGCTGGCGATCCGGCCTATGTCCTGCCAGATTCCGGCGCCCGATCCGCCGCGGTTGAGGCGGGCGCGTACCTCACCGGAGCCGGCGATGCTGAGCTGGTCGATCCGTCCGTCGCCGTCGAAGTCGGCCCAGCGGACGGATCCGGTGCCGCCCGCCTCCGTTCCGGCGCGCGGGGCGGGTGCGTGCTGGGTCCAGCCGTCCGTGACGGCCTGCTCCAGCCCCTGGTTGTAGGCGGCGGCCATCTTGTGGTAGCCGGCGTCGTTGGGGTGAAGCCCGTCGGGCAGTTCGGCCGCCGGGTCCAGGCGAGGGGACTCGACGTAGCGCACGTGCCGGCCGGCGGCGGTCCGGGTGTCTACCGCGGTGCGCAGGGTGGCGTTGAAGGTGTTCGTCCGTTCGTACTGGCCGCGGGTGTCGGTGAGGAGCCCCTGGACGATGACGGTGACGGCGGGGTTGTTGTGCTGGAGGCGGTCGATGAGCGAGGCGAGGTCGCCCGCTGCGGTGGCGGGGTCGGCGTTGTGGGAGTTGAGGTCGTTGATGCCCAGGTGGAGCAGGACCACGTCAGGGGCGGCGGCGGCCTGCCAGCGGTCGATGTTGTCGCGGATCTGGCCTATGGTCCAGCCGCTGTGGCCTTCGTTGTCGGGGTCGGGGGTGTTGCCGAACGAGCCGGACCCGACGTAGTCGGGGGTGTAGCGAGTCTGGCCGGCCATCAGCTCCCAGAGGGGGGAGCGGTATCCCGCTTCGTTGGAGCTGCCTGCGCCGGCGGTGATGGAGTCCCCCAGCGGCATGACCCGCACCAGGGAAGGTGCGGGCTGCGGGCCTGCGCTGGCGGGTGTGGCGCCCAACCCGAAAGCGGTGATGGCCGCGATGGCCAGGGTGAGGGCTGTGGGGGTGCTGCGCTTCATCAGTGTGGTGCTCTTTCGGTGTTGGTGGCAGGCCTTGGTTACCGGCGGAACGGACTCACTGCGGGCATGGCACAGGACCGCCTCCTGTCCTCCTCGCAGGGAGGACAGGAGGCGGTCAGCCACGTCGTACTGTTCGGCCGGTCCGCTCGGTCTCGGTGGATTCTTGGGTCGGGTACCGCTCAGGTACCGCTGGCGACCTTGCCGAGGTCGGTCCAGCCGCTGCCCTTGTCGCCGCCGTTCCAGGCGTACACGTTGGCGCTGTTGCCCGGGCCGGCCAGGACGTAGTCGGCGTGGGTGTCGGCGTTGAAGTCGACGAACTGGACCTTGGTGTGGTCCGTGGTCAGCCCTGATGCGATCTGACCGACGACACTCCAACCGTTGTTGGGGACGACGTCGCCGCCGCGGTTGAGGTAGAGGTCGACCTTGCCGTCGGGCTTGACGATGAAGTAGTCGGCCTTGCCGCCGCCCAAATCGCGTGTATCGCCCAGATGCAGGTGAACCAGCCAAAACAGGTGGTCGTCCAGGAGTTCGGGCTGGTGGCGGAAGGGGCCTCCGTCATAGCCCGGGATCCGGGCCGGAGGTGTCTTTGGGCTGCTCGTCACGAGGGCCATCATGTCCCCGGCTGCCTAACGAGTGACAGTTGGGGTGCCTGAAGCAATGCGGGACGCACAGCAAGGATATGGATCAGGTACTCAGCAATCCCGAGGCGGACGCCTACCTCCAAGAAGCCGTCCACGAACACCTCACCGACTGGCTAGACCACCACCCGCACGAAGCCGTCGCCATCACCCGCCACATCCTCAACGCGTCCAACTGACGTGCGAAGGTACGACGAAGGACCTCCAGCCCGGGGGCTAACCCGGTGGGGGTGAACGCCGAGAAGGGCCGGTGTCGATTGCCTGCGGAGTTCGGTTACTCCGCCTCAGTCTTGATCTTGGCCCGGTAGAGCACCGCGTAGCGGGGGCTGTTCCAGGTCGTATGCGGATCGCCGACGTGGAGTTCCGTGGTGATCTTCGAGCGCTGCTCGGGACCACCGGCGAGGAACACCGCGAGCTCGAAGACGATGTCCTCGACATCTTCCTCCACCTCAGCGGTGAGCGCGGCGAGAGCGAAGTGGAGGATGATCTCTTCCGGCCGAGGCTCGACGGCGATACCGAGAACATCCGGTCCGATGAGCCCCAGCGAGGCCTGTCCCGTTTGTATCAGCAGATAGTTCCGCCGTAGCAGGTCACGCTCCTCGGTCGCCGTGATCTCCGGGTTGTAGTACTGCCTGGCGGGATGATCCATCCCCGCAGCGTAGCGACCCGGCCGAACAGGGCTCGCGGGATCCAGTTGCCACGTCGGGAGGCCGTCACCTGGCCATCGGTGATGGCTCCCAGCGCTTTTCGCTCTGGTCAGTTCAGCTCGTCGGAATGGACGGTCCGAACCTGTTGATCACCATGCTGGTGTTCCTGTCTGTCTGGTCGACCCACTCGATGATGCGGCCGTCCACCATCGTCTGGGTGGCGGCGACCCCATCGAGGTCCCCGCCGAGGAAGCCGACGCACAGCATCGGGTGCTGGTCACCCGATGCGAGTTCGCGGTCAAGCCAGTGGGATGCCAGTGGACGGTAGGCGCCGCACGTCCCGGAGACCAGCAGGTGCGGCGTACTCAGGCCGGCCATTACACCTGCACAGAAACCCGGGACACCCGCACACACCTGGAAGACTCGGCCAACCTGAGAAAAGACCAGGCCACCACCCCCACCCAACAGTCGTCGAGCCCATCAACGCGCAGCCACGACAAGCGCAACGGGGTTCCACATCAGCACACAGCAGCCAAGCCATCTGAACCCCCGCAGGTCAAAGAACCGGACCACGCACCACATCAATGGCCCGCCAGACAACCGCACGCGGGCTGACCAACACCGCAGGTCAGACACCCAGCCAGGCCCAGACTCGCGGTCCGTCGGGCGGACACCGAGCTGCTCCAGAGCCCTGCCCCGGACCCGGAGGTCGAGGCCGAGGTTAGCCGCGAAGGCCGGGCCTTCGGCCAGGGGTCCGCAGTAGCGGCGCGTTCCCGGAGACCACCACCGGAGCAGGTGCCGGCAGCGGGATCGAGGTCGGGGTCGGGGTCGTGCAGCGGCGGGAGCGGGCGGCCCGGGAGCCGGGTCGGGCCCAGAAGCAGGTGCCCGCGGTGGTGGGCGACGGCGCCCACGGATCGCGGATCGCGGCAGTGCGTGCGGCCGGGACCTCGGCCGGTGAAGGTCCCGCGGCAACGGGTGCGGCGCCGGGGTGCTGGCGCTGGCTGCGGGCGGGGCGGCGGCGCGGACGGCCGCCGCCTGGTCAACTCCGACCCCCGCGGCGTGTGCGTCGGTCAGGAAGCGGGTCACGTCCACGCCCTGATCAGCCAGGCGGTCCATGCGGCGACATACCGGGCCAAGCCAGGGAGGCGAGTACACCGAGCCGGAGAAGATCCGTTTTCCCGTTGAATCCGGCCACCCGGGCGGGTGAGTTGCCCCGATACCCCCCGTTACTGTCTTCATTGGCTCCGCAATGGGGCCTCCGGCCTTCGGGTCCGGCATGACTTCCCCCCTTGTTGTTGATGATCCGGGGGTGGTGTCACCGGGCCCGGAGGCATCGACGGACCGCTGATGAGGGGCTTGAGCGCCGGCTTCACCCGAGCCGGAAGAGCTCTCCGTAACGTGGATGTGGCAGCTCGGTGCCGAGGCAAGGTCGGACGAAAGCGTGAGTGGAGGGGCTCGCACGTGATCGACACCAGCGGCATCGATGTCTTCCTCGGCTTGGACGTCGGCAAGGGCGAACACCACGCCACCGCCGTCACCCCGGCCGGGAAGAAGGCCTTCGACAACCGGTTACCCAACGCCGAACCCAAGCTCCGCGAACTCTTCGCCAAGCTGAATCCAAGCACGGAACGGTGCTGGTCGTGGTCGACCAGCCGGCCTCGATCGGGGCCCTGCCGCTGGCGGTCGCGCGGGACAGGGGCTGCCCGATCGCCTACCTTCCCGGGCTGACGATGCGGCGGATCGCCGACCTCTATCCCGGCGAGGCCAAGACGGACGCGAAGGACGCGTTCATCATCGCGGACGCGGCCCGCGCGATGCCCCACACGCTGCGGGCCATCGACGGCGAGGACGAGACCATCGCCGAGCTGGAGATGATCGTCGGATTCGATGACGACCTGGCCGGCGAAGCAACCCGGGTCGCGAACCGCCTTCACGGCCTGCTGACCCGAATCCATCCGTCCCTGGAACGGGTGCTGGGGCCGCGATTGCAGCACCCGGCCGTCCTCACGCTGCTGGAGCGGTTCGGGTCTCCGGCTCAGATCCGCCAGGCCGGCCGACGCCGTCTGGTGACGCTGTTACGGCCGAAGGCGCCGAGGATGGCGGAGCGGCTGGTCGAGGAGATCTTCACCGCTCTGGACGAGCAGACCGTAACCGTTCCGGGGACCGAGGCGGCCGCGCTGATCGTCCCGAGCCTGGCCGGGTCCCTGGCCGCAGTGTTTGACCAGCGGAAACTGTTGGCCGGGCGGATCGAGGAACTCCTGGAGGCTCACCCTCTTTCGAAGGTCCTGAGGTCGATGCCGGGAGTCGGCGTCAGGACCGGAGCCCGGATCCTGATCGAGGTCGGCGACGGCAGCACCTTCCCCACCGCCGGCCACCTCGACGCCTACGCCGGACTCGCACCCGCGACCCGCAATTCAGGTTCCTCGATCCGCGGCGAACAACCCTCCCGCAGAGGAAACAAGCAGCTCAAAACTTCAGTCGGTGCCTTTGAGCGCCGCCAGGACGCGGTCGGGTGTCAGGGGGAGTTGGCGCAGACGTTGTCCGATGGCCTGGCAGACGGCGTTTCCGATCGCGGCCGCTGTTCCGACGATGCCGATCTCGCCGATCCCCTTGCTGCCCATGGGGTTGAGGTGCTTGTCGCGCTCGTCGATCCAGTGGACTTCGATGGCGGGTACGTCGGCGTGCGCCGGTACGTGGTAGGCGGCGAGGTCGCTCTCGGTGAAGTCTCCGAACGCCGCGTCCATCGTGCTGTGTTCCGTCAGTGCCATGCCGAGTCCCATCACCATGGCACCCTTGAACTGGGAGCGCGCGGTGAGCGGGTTGAGAATGCGGCCGGCGGCGAAGACTCCCAACATGCGGCGGACGCGAACCTCCCCGCTGACCGTGTCGACCCGCACCTCGGCGAAGTGCGCGCCGAAAGCGTGCCGGGCGTACGGGGACTTCTGCTTGGCCGACTGTGTGGTGTCGGCGGACGCGGACAGACCCTCCGGCGGCAGCGGCCCGTGGTGGTGTTCCCGTCGTGCGGCCAAGGCCTCGCAGGCGTTGTGGACGGCCCAACCCCAGGAGGCTGTGCCCGAGGAGCCCCCGGCGAGCGGGGCGACCGGCAGGCCGGTATGTCCGATGGCGACGGACACGGAGTCGAGCGGGACCCCCAGGGCGTCGGCGGCCACCTGGGCCAGGACCGTGCGGGCGCCCGTGCCGATGTCGGTGGCGTCGACCTCTACGAGGTAAGTGCCGCCGGGCCGGGCGTGGACCCGGGCGGTGGAGGGCGCGACGAGTACGGGGTAGGTCGCCGCGGCCACCCCGCTGCCGATGAGGTACGGACCCTCGCGGCGCGCTCCGCCGCGGCCGGCCCAGCCGAACCGGTCGGCGCCCTCGCGCAGGCACTCCACGAGGTGGCGGCTGCTGAAAGGACGTCCGCTGTCGGGCTCGGTGCGGGGTTCGTTGCGCACGCGCAGCTCGACCGGATCAATGCCGAGGGCGTCGGCCAGCTCATCCATCGCGGACTCCAGGGCGTACATGCCCGGCGTCTCGCCGGGAGCACGCATCCAGGACGGTGTGGGCACGTCGAGGGCGACGACGCGGTGGGTGGTGCGGATGTCGGGCACGGCATACATGACGCGGGCGGGTACGGCCGCCTGCTCGACGAACTCGCGCACGCGCGAGGTGTGGGTGGTGACCTCGTGCGTCAGCGCGGTCAGGGTGCCGTCGGTACGGGCGCCGAGCCGGAGGTGGTGCAGGGTGGGCGCGCGGTGGCCGACCGTGGCGGGCAGGTGAGCGCGCGGCAGGGCAAGTTTCACGGGCCTGCCGTAGTGGCGCGAGGCCATCACCGCCAGGACCACGTGGGGACGCGGGGTTCCCTTGCAGCCGAATCCGCCGCCGACGTGCTCGGAGACGACGGTGATGTGCTCCTCCGTCAGCTTGAACAGTGCGGCCAGCGCGGCACGGACGGGTCCCGCGCCCTGACTGGAGTCGTACACCGTGAGGTGGTGGCTCTCTTCGTCCCAGTCGGCGGTGGCGGCGTGCGGTTCCATGGGGTGGTTGTGCAGGGGCGGGACGGTGTAGGCGCAGTCGACCTGTACGGGGGCGGCGACGAGAGCCGCGTCCGGGTCACCCTGCTCGCGGTGCGCGGGATGGCCCCCGTTGGCTTCCTCAGGGATATAGGCGTCCGGACTGCCGGCGGTGAGGATGACGGCGTGGGGGTCGCTCTCGTAGGCGACGCGTACCACGGAGGCGGCGGCCCGGGCACCCTCCAGCGTGTCGGCCACGGCCAGGGCCACGTACCAGCCGCGGTGAGGGACGCGGAGGTCCTGGAGGAGGCGCAGGGTGGGGTCCTCCGCCTCGCCGAGCCGGGGTGCGTCGTACGGGGTCAGTACGCCGATCACGCCGGGCAGGGCGGTCGCGGCCGTGGCGTCGACGGAGGTGACCTGTCCACGGGCGATCGTGGCGGGTACGGGCCAGGCGTAGGCGCAACCGGGTGGTGTGTGCTCGGCGGCGTAGCGCGCTGCTCCGGTTACCTTCTCGCGGCCCTCCCTGCGCGAGGCGGGGCTGCCCAGCGCGGGCCGGTCGTCGGGGGTGGGGCGCATCGCGGCTCCCCTTTCCTGCTCGGGGGCGGTCACGGCTGGGAGGGAGTGGGGGGCGCACCGCCGACGGATCGGATCAGCGTGCCGAGGGCGTCGTGGGCGAGGTTGCGGGCGAGGTCCACCTTGAAGGCGTTGTCGCGCAGGGGCCTGGCCGCGGCGAGCTCGGCGTCGACGGCTTCCCGTACCGCCTCGGATGTGGGTTCGGCCCCCGTGAGCCGGTGCTCGGCAGTGCGGGCGCGCCAGGGCCGGTGGGCGAGGCCGCCGAAGGCGAGGGCGACGTGGCTCACGCGGCCGTCGTGGAGTTCGAGCACGGCTGCCACCGAGACGAGGGCGAAGGCGTAGGAGGCACGGTCGCGGGCCTTGCGGTACAGGGAGACCGCTCCGGGGGCGGCGGCGGGCAGGAGCACGGCGGTGACGATCTCGCCCGGGCGGATGACGGTGTCGCGTTCGGGGTGCTCGCCGGGAAGCCGGTGGAAGTCGGTCGCCGCCACCTCCCGGGTGCCGTGCTCGCCTCCGTACAGCTCGATCCCGGCGTCCAGAGCGGCGAGGGCCACCGCCATGTCCGAGGGGTGAGTGGCGATGCAGTGCTCGGAATGGCCGAGGACGGCGTGGTCGCGGTGCACGCCGTCCCGGGCGCTGCACCCGGTGCCCGGGACCCGCTTGTTGCAGGGCTTTGACACGTCCTGGAAGTACGGGCACCGAGTGCGTTGCAGCAGGTTCCCGCCGGTGGTGGCCACGTTTCGCAGTTGCCCCGAGGCGCCGGCGAGGAGGGCCTGCGACAGTGCGGGGTAGCGGGTCCTGATCAGGGGATGCGCCGCCAGATCGGTGTTGACGACGCCTGCGCCGACCCGGAGCGCTCCCGTGGGCAGCTCCTCGATGTCGTGCAGGGGCAGCCGAGTGAGGTCGATGAGGATGTCCGGGGTCTCGACCCCCTGTTTCATGAGGTCGACGAGGTTGGTGCCGCCACCGAGGTAGCGGGCGCCGGGGTGGTTCGCGTAGGCGGCCGCCGCTTCCTGGAGGCTGGTGGCCCGTACGTAGGCGAAGGGCTTCACGCGATCACGTCCCGGTCCCTGGTGGACGGCTCCTCCGGTCTCCGGGTCTCCGCGACGTCCACGACCGCGTCGGCGATCCCGTTGTAGGCGCCACAGCGGCAGAGGTTCCCGCTGAGCCGTTCCCTGACCTCCTCGGCGGTCAGGACCGCCGGCCGGCTCGTGTCGGCCGCGATCGCGGCGCGGGTCACGTGCGACGGATGCCCGGCGGCGGCCTCTCGCAGGGCGCCGACGGCGGAGCAGAGCTGGCCGGGGGTGCAGTAGCCGCACTGGAACGCGTCGTGGTCGATGAAGGCCTGCTGGAGGGGGTGGAGGGTGCCGTCGGCGCCTGCGAGTCCCTCGACGGTGGTGATCTCGGACCCGTCCTGGGCCACGGCGAGCAGCAGGCAGCTGTTGGCGCGGCGGCCGTCGACGAGAACGGTGCAGGCTCCGCACTGCCCGTGGTCGCAGCCCTTCTTGGACCCGGTCAGGTCCAAGCGCTCGCGCAGCGCGTCGAGGAGGGTGACGCGGTTGTCCAGGTCGAGGACGTGGTCCTGGCCGTTGACGTGGAACTCGACGCGCGAGCGGTGGTCACCGGGCGTCGGCGCACCGTGTGTTGACGGCGGTCCTGCCGCGGCCCGTGGGGCGGCCGGTGGGGCGGACTGTCCCTTGGGATCACGTGCCCGTGATGCCATGATTCGCCCTCCATTCCGGTTTACGTCCATTACATCCCGTCGGCTTCCCCGCCCCCTGTCGTTCCATACCTCGAAGCTCCCTTCCTCACCAGATGGGTGCGTCAATCGGTGAGCTCCTGGGGCTTGGCGTTGCCAGGACCGGCCGCCCGGCGCTCACCCTCGTTGTTGCTCTCCGCGCCCTCCTTCTCCTCGCGGGTGACCGCCTCGCTGTCGTCCTCCTCAGGGCCTGCGCGCCGGGTCCGTTTGCGCGCCGCGTCCGGAAGGTCGGGGGCTCCCGGAGCGATGGGCGGCAGGTCGGGGGTGACAGCGTCACGCTTCTCCGGCACACGGTCCGGAAGCTCGGGCTCCGACGGGTCGCTTCGCATGACAGGCCTCCTTGCGGTCTGAGTGGTAAACGGACGGCGGACGAGAGCGGGATGTAGCCGTCGGCTCCGAATCGTCGCGTACGTACTGGACACCCTCGCGCCTGCCCCACCGTCTCCTCCTGAACCGGGCGCGGGCAGACCGACACCAGCGGACGCGGTGTCCGGGTCTCCCCATGGATAGGGACGCACCGGCGGGAAGCCACACAGCCCGGGTGCGGTCCGGCAGCGAGGCCGGCAGCGAGGCCGGGTTCAGCAGCAAATGCTCTCTTCGACTCCCCTGCCGATCGCGTCGGCCTTCGCGACGTGCAAGGCCAGGGCTCCGGTTCCCGTGCCGATTTCCAGGAGGCCGGTTTCCACGGCGAGGGCGTCGGCGAGGAGCCGGGTGTCCGCCTGTGGCTGGTAGACGCCGTGCAGGACCACGAGGATTCGGGAAAGTGAGGCCAAGGACAGCGCGGTACGGGGCACCCGCGCCTGCGTTTCCCCGCGGCCCTGGTTCAACGCGTCCCGCTCGTTCATGTGCGGGGTGATCGAGCGGGTTCGTCGTCGTCGGGGGTCTGCCAGGAGTCCTGGCGGGCCCGTGCCGCGGGGTTCTGCTGAGCCGGGCGGGCGGGAGCCCTGCGCCGGGCGCTGCGCCGACCGCCGTACCAGAAGGCGCCGATCAGAAGGAGGGCCACGACCACCCCGATGATGATCAGCAGCAGCGAACTGACGGCCTCGGCCGCGATGGTCTCGGTAGCAATCATGCCTGGCACCTACCCGCGATCGGCAGGCTCACGAGGCAACTGCTCCGTGCGGCGGTAGTCCGCCGTCGCCCCGGCCGACCGCAGTGGCCGGTGGCGGAAGGGGTGCAACGGGCACAAGCCCGTAGGCGAAGGACCGAAGGTCCTGGGCGAATAGGACTGACGCTCCACGGGTGGCCAGGACCTGGCGGGCAAGCTCCCTGTCTCACTCCGAGGTCGAAGGAGGGCCGTCCCGTGCCCGGTTTCACCGTCCCGTTCAACGCCACGACCGGATGCCCCGCCACAGGCATGCCGCTCGCGCAAGAGCCCGCCGCGGCATGCCGCAGGAGGGTACGGAGCTGCCCGTGGTCACCCAGCCCCACCGGCTCGACCCCCTTCACGCGAAAGAACTCTCCAAGGTGTTCTTCGAGCGGCCGAACAGCCTCACCGAAGGCACTCCCCAGCACCAGTACGTCCGCAGGACGCTCATCGAGAGGAACATGTCCCTCGTCCGCTTCGCGTCAAAGGCGTTTTGCAGCCGGACGGGTAGTGCGGCGGGGGCGGGCGCCGAGATGGAGGACATCGTCCGAGCCGGGACCATCGGCCTCATCAAGGCCATCGACCGGTTCGAGCCCGAGCGGGGGGTCGAATTCTCCTCCCTGGCCCTCCCGTACATCACCGGGGAGGTCAAGCGGCACTTCCGGGACACCACCTGGGCGGTCCGCGTCCCACGGCGACTGCAGGAACTGCGTGTCGAACCCGCCAAGGCGCGCGACGAACTCGGCGCCACTCTGCGGCGGGCTCCGACCGTCAAGGAGCTGGCCCCACACATCGACCTTGGGGAGGACGAGGTCATCGACGGGCTGGTGGCAGCCAACGGCTATTCGAGTCAGAGCCTGGAATCTCCGACCCCAGAGGAGGAAAATCAAGGATCGGGCCTGCAGACCACTCGCCGGCAGCCCGTCGCCGACGAAACGTCCAGGGCGATCGAACTCTTCGAGGACCTCCACACCCTGGGCCCGTTGCTGACGCGGCTCCCCGAACGGGACCGCGAGATCTTGTACCTTCGAATCGCGCAGGAATGGACGCAGTCCGAGATCGGCGCGGAACTCGGGATAAGTCAGATGCAGGTCTCGCGCCTTTTGGCCCGGATCCTCGCCGGCCTGCGCACGGCCATGCTCGACGCGTAGCCGCAGCCGTGGCCCCCTGCCTCCGAAGCCGAGGACTGACGATGCCGTTCACCCCGCAGGATCCGCAGACCCTGAAACAACTGATCGCCCGTGAAGTGGAGAGCCTGCGCGCGGCGGCGAGCCGGCACGCGGGTGTCAGGACCGATGAGGAGACCCCGTCCCGGGGACCGGCCTGCCCCTGCGGGGGCGGCGAGGGCCAAGGGCACGGCTGTGGGGACGCGGGCGACGGGCACGATCCCTGGGCGTGCGTCTGCGCGACGCTCCCCGCCATTCCGGTGTCCGCCGCACTGCTCGTTCCCGTACGGGACGACACCGGACGGGCCGTCGACTTCACCGTACGGGCGGGCAATCACGTCCGCGCCGCGGAGTGGCTCGAAGCTCCTGACCGCGCCGTCGGCCGAAGACTCCTCGAAGTCCAGCCCGGCGCCGCGGCCGGCGGGCTGCTCGACGCCCTGTCCGAGGTTCTGGACACCGGGCGCGCCCTGAGGGCGTACGCCGTGGACTACACCGAGCAGCGCCGGGACGGACTCCTCCGCACGGCGCTGCTCTACGACGCCGCATCGTGCGGGGACAACGTGCTGGCCACATGGCGGCCGGCCCGCAACCGTGCGGAGCTGCTCTCGCTCGACGCCCAGTACATCGCCTCGATGGGGTGGGGGACCTGGGACCTGCTGTCCGGCAAGGCGACGTGGTCGGAGGGCCTCGCCACGATCTTCCGCGCGGAGAGCGGGCGGGCCCTCTCACTGGCCGAACTCTGCGACGCGGTCCTCCTCGAGGACGTGTGGCGCTTCGGGAAACTGCTTACGCGCCTCCTCGACGGGGAGGAACCCCCGGGTGCGGAGATCCGCTTCAGCGTCACCTGCGAGGTCCGCACCCTGCACCTGGTCGGACACCCCGTCATCGCCAGGGACGGGCTCCCCTGGGCCGTACACCTCATCGCCCGCGATCTGACCGCGCAAGTGCGCAGCCGCCAGAGGCTGGCCGCCACCCGGCGGGATACCGAACGGCTCACGGAAGAGGCGGCCGCCGAACGCCGGGTCGCCGCCGTGCTCAGGGAGGCACTCCTGCCCACGCACTCCGCGGAACTCGCGGAGATCGGGCTGTCCGTCGCTGCCGCGTACCTCCCCGCCGAGTCCGAAGTCATCGGCGGGGACTGGTACAAGTGCCGGCTGCTGCCCGACGGGCGCATCCTGCTGGCGATCGGTGACGCCTGCGGCCATGGACTGGGGGCCGTGGCCCGGATGGCGCAGCAGCGGCATGCCCTCGCGGGCCTCGCGCACGCCCCCGACACGGACGCGGGCCAGCTGACCACCTGGCTCAACGAACTGCTGTGCGCCGACCCGGCCGCCCAGACCGCGACGGGGATCATCGGACACATCGACACCGAGCGCACGCTGCGCTGGGCCTGCGCCGGCCATCCGGCGCCACTGCTGCTCCGCGACGGCGAGGCCGCGGAGCTCGACACTTCGCACCGGGGGCCGCTCTTCGGGCTGATGCCGGGGTACACGTACGCGACGACCGCCATTCCCCTCCGTCCGGGCGATCTCCTCCTCCTCTACACCGACGGCATGGTCGAGCGGCGGGGACAGGACATCTCGGAGGGCATCGGCGCACTGCTGAACACGCTGCGGTCCTGCGCGGGGCTGAACGCACAGGAGGCCCTCACCCGGATCATGGCCAGCTACGCGATCGAGAACCACGAGGACGACACCTGCCTCCTGGTCATCAGGATCGGCTGACGGCACGGCTCCCGGAGCGTCGCCTCATGCGCGAGCAGGCGCGCGACGGCCGGCGCCGTGATAAGGGGGTCGAATGCGAGGCCGCGCATCAAGGTGGCGCCGTTCCCAGCCGGCGGTAGCGTCGTCTGGCCTCCAGCGGCGACCTGACGGGCCGCGGGGAGATCGCGACTGCCGCCACCACGGCCCTGCCTCAACAATCTTGCCGATATGCAGCCCTCGTCGCCGATGACGTGGCCGGGCCGCGGCCGCGTCCGCGGCCGGCCACGAGACCGGAGGGCCCATCGCCGTCGAGGTCCACAGCCGAGACGGAGGAGCCGAACAGGTCCCCTGCCTCCGCCTCACGAGGACCACCCCTCCGGCGCGGGTCTCCTCCCACCGGGCCGCCGCCTGCGTGATGCTCGGCGAAGCGCCCGACCTGTCGGCCGATCGGTAATCGATCACCTCCGCAGCGTCCTGTCCAGCGGCCATAGGGCCCTCCCGAGTGGGACTAATGGCACGGTTTGCCTCTATATCGCCGGGTAGGCAGTACTGAGTTCGAATCCATCTACTCCGAGGAATGGAGACACCCCGTGTCCGTCGTCAAGAACGCCCTCCCGGAAGCCGACCTCAAAATCGTCGGTGATGCACTGCAGGGGGCCCTGGTGGACCTGGTCGACCTGTCGCTCGTCTCCAAGCAGGTCCACTGGAACGTGGTCGGCCCCCGCTTCCGATCGGTGCACCTCCAGCTGGACGAGGTCGTCACCACGGCCCGCACCCACTCCGACGTGGTCGCCGAGCGTGCCGCCGCCCTCGGACTCAGTCCGGACGGCCGGGCCGCCACTGTGGCTTCGGCGGGTTCCATCACCGACGTACCGGAGGGCTGGGTCAGGGACGTGGACGCCGTGCGCATCCTCGTCGACGCCCTCCACACGGTGATCACCCGGATGCGGGAGCGCATCGCAGTCACCGACAAGCCCGACCCGGTCACCCAGGACATCCTGATCGCCCTGACCGGTGAGCTCGAGAAGCACCACTGGATGTTCGCCGCCGAAAGCGCCTGAGCCGGCCGATCCGCTCCGGCTCCCCCTTGGAGGGAGCCGGAGCGCCGGCGTGCCTGTGGCCCGGAACGCCGGCACGCCGTGCAAGGGAGTCGGATCGGACGCACTGGTCACCGTGTCCGCACTCACATGAACCGACCACGCAGGCTCACCGGAAGTGGCTGGTCACCAGCCTGCCTGCCGAGCCGAAGGCCTTCGTCAGATCGAGCCGACGACCTTGCGAGGGGTAATACGGACGACGACCCGGTCGGTGTCGTCCTTCGACGCCGGGTTGAAGTCCGCGTAGTCCTTGCCCGTGTACTTGCGCGACAGTTCGTCGATCAGTTCCTGTCCGCCCTCCGCAGTCAGCGTGGCCGTGCCGCGGACCTCGGCATAGGTGTAGGGCGCGTTGTGCGGGTTGATCATGACGGTGATCCGGGGATCGGCACGCAGATTCTTCTCCTTGCGTCGGCCGACGGTGGTGGAGACCAGCAGATCTTCGCCGTCCCGGGCGAGCCAGGTGATCGACAGCTGCGGGCTGCCGTCCGGCTGGATCGTGGCAACGGTCGCAAAAACCGGGCTGTCGTCGATGAGCTTCTTCAGGTCCTCGGAGAGTTCGGCGGACACGGAGCGGGTTCCTTCCCTCGGCTGACTGCTGTCCCCGGGATCAACTGCCGCCAGTGGGGATCGGCAACGGACAGCCCCGCAGAATCGCGGCTGTCTCCCGCCACGTTCCGGCCCCCTGCCCGACCTGGCAGCGGCCTCCGTGTCGTGGTCGTCGGGCCACCGGGAATGTCGGCACCAGCGTGGTCCGTCTCCTGGCCGACGTGATCCACCTGGCCTGGACGTTTCAGCGCCCCACCACCCCGCCGAGGTCGAGGAGTTCTCTTCGCCGGGCTGCCGGACGGCGCCGGAATGGACACCCCTCCCCTCGCAGCGCACGGCACCGCCGACCACGCCCGCCGGTAGACGAGGCTCGCTCCCACAGCCGGGCGCCGGCCGCCGGTTCCTAGGGCGCCCGGCCGGGCCGGGTCACGTGGCGCCCCCGCGGCCATCGGGCACCGGAGCGGCAGGGGTGTGCCGGGGTGCCCGCTGCAAGATCGGGTAGGCGGAGCCCGACAAGGGTTTCGTTCAGGAACGGTGATCGGCTTGCTGGGTTTGACAGGGATAGACGTGGTGTACGCCTGTGCGGGACTGGGGGCTCTGTGCGCGGCCGTACTCCCCACCGCCCTCGCGAAGCGACCCCTTTCCTTGCCCATGGTGTTCCTGACAGCGGGGCTGCTGGTGTTCCTACTCCCGCTGGACGCGCTCCCGGCCCTCGACCCCGTCCAGCATCGAAGCGTGGTCGAGCACCTCACGGAGATCTGTGTCGTGATCGCGCTGATGGGCGCGGGGCTCGCCATCAACCGCCCGCCGGGACTTCGCGCCTGGTCGACGACGTGGCGGCTGCTGGGCCTGGCCATGCCCCTGACGATCCTGCTCACCTCGGCCATAGCGGGGTGGCTGGTGGGGTGGCCGCCCGCCGTGGCCTTGCTGGTGGCGGCCGCCCTCGCTCCCACGGACCCGGTCCTGGCCGCGGAAGTACGCGTCGGAGAACCGACCGACGAGGAGGACGACGAGGACGAGGTCCGCTTCGCGCTGACCAGCGAAGCCGGACTCAACGACGGCCTGGCCTTCCCGTTCGTCCTGGCGGCCATCGCGCTGACCACGGCTTCGGCAACGGGCTGGTCCGCCGAGGGGCTGTGGCACTGGGTGTGGAGCGACATCCTGGTGCGCAGCGTGGTGGGACTGGTGGTCGGGATCGTGGTGGGACGGCTCCTCGGCCGGATGTTCTTCCAGGCCTCCTGGCAGGCGTTGCGGCTCTCAGAACACCGCGAGGGCTTCGTCGCGCTGGCCGCGACCTTCACCGCGTACGGGCTGACCGAGCTCCTCCACGGCTTCGGCTTCCTCGCCGTCTTCGTCGCCGCCTGCACGATCCGCAACGCCGAGCGCGGTCACCGGTACCACCGCGTCATGCACGCCTTCACCGATCAGATCGAGAGGCTGCTGACCGCGGTCATCCTCTTCCTCCTCGGCGGCTTCATCGCCGACGGCGGCCTCGCCGCACTGACCTGGCGCGGAGCCGTTCTCGGGCTCGTGCTCTTCTTGCTGGTCCGGCCGGCCGTCGGCTGGGCCGTCCAGATCGGTGGCCGGGCCGCGGGCAAGGAGCGGACCGCCATCGCGTTCTTCGGCATCCGGGGCATCGGGTCGTTCTTCTACCTCGCCTACGCCTTGGGCGAAGCAGAATTCGCTGCCCCCGCCCGCGAGTTGTGGGCGGTGGTGACCTTCACCGTGCTGCTGTCGGTACTGCTGCACGGTGTCGCGGCCACACCCGTCACCGCCCGGCTCGACCGCGCCGGCCCGAATGGACCAGGAGAACGGCACATCGAGGAAGAGGCTCACCCCGGGTGATTGCTCCCGGACTCCGGCAGCGAGGACGGGGGCTGCGGTGCCGACCCCTCGGGGAGGACGGGCGGCACCGCAGCGGGTCAGCCCGGCCAGGTGCCCGTCAGGCGTCGTACGGCCACGGCACCCGACCGGTCCACCGCGGCCTTGACCACGGCGAAGATCGCGCCCTGGATGGCCGAGGCGAGCAGGATCTGCTTCCAGGGCCGGTCCTCGTCGGTGGCATCGGGAGCATCTCCTTCGCCCTCGAGGACCTTCCAGGTCTGTTTGAACGCCATACCTGCGATCATGCCGCTCACAGCGCCCAGGGTCAGCCCGACCGGCTTGTAGGCGATCTTGGATGCCTTCATCGGCGACGCCCCCGGCTGCGGCGCACCAACAGGAGGACGGCCACGGCGGCTCCTACCGCGAGGAGGGGGGTGCGGTTGGCGCGTGCGGCGGTCGCTGCCCGCCCGGCCTTCTCCAGGAGCGGGTCGGGGGTCTTGTCCGCCGCGTACTGGCCCGCCTTGGCCACACCCTCCCGTACCTGGCTCGCGGCCTGCGCGGTCTTCTCCAGGACGGGGTCGGGCGTCTTGTCCCTCACCACCTGGGCGGTCTGTCCCGCCTTCTCACGGATCTGGTCGGAGACCTCGGCTGCCTTCTCGGCGGCCTGGTCCTTGATGGCGGCCGTCTTCTCCTTCGCCTGGGCCTTGATGTCGGCCTTGGCGGCGAGCGCTTCGACGGTCTGGCCGAGTTCGTCGCGGGTGCGCTCAACCTGCTCGCGCAATTCCTCGGTGCCGTCGGTGGCGGGGCTGGGGACCGGTATGCCGATGTTGGTTCGGGCGTCGTCGTTCATCGGTGTGCTTTCTCCTTGATCTCGGCCAGGTCGGACTTGACGCTGTCGATGGTCTGCTCGGGAGCCGGCGGGCCGGCCTGTGCGATCTGCTTCTTCCCGGCCAGCGCGGCCACTGCCGCCACGATCCCCAGGACCGCGGTGACGACGAGGGCCGACGCCCACACCGGCAGGACCAGCGCGAGCGCCGCGATACATGCCGCCGCCAGGGCCTGGAGCGCCAGAACGCCCAGGAGTCCCGCGGCGCCGAAGAGCCCGCCGCCCTTCCCGTACCGTTTGCCCTTCTGGGACATCTCGGCGCGGGCCAGCTGCATCTCCTCGCGAACCAGTTCGGAAATCTGCTGCGAGGCGCGAGAGACCAGGACGCCCACCGAATCGTCGGTGACGCGGGGGTCCTGCTTTGCCGTACTCATGATGGGGACACCTTGTCTTCCTTCAACCGGCGGGCATGTGCGGCACGTCGCTCAGATGCTCTTCCGAGATGCAGTGCCGTTCTCACAGCGCGACTACCCCGCAGTCGTCCCATCACCCACTCGCACAGCCGACGTTGTGCCCCGTAGTGGGCGACGTCAACGACTGGCAGCGCCTCCACACCTGACTCTGTCGCCGTCCCCCGTCAGGGCGTGAAGACGGCCTTGACAGCTCCGTCCCGCTTCTTCTGGAACGTCTCGTGGGACCGAGGGGCTTCGGCGAGCGGCAGCCGGTGGGTGGCGAAGTCGTCCACGCCGAGCGGGTCCACGTCGGTGAGGAGGGGCAGGAGGTCATCGACCCAGCGCAGGACGTTGGCCTGGCCATGCCGGGCTGGATCTGCTTGTCGAACACGGTCGGCAGCGGCAGCGGATCGGCCGTTCCGCCGTAGCCGCCGGCCGGCGAGATCGTCCCGGCGCGACGCACGAGGGCGATGGCGAGGTCGAGCGCGGAGAGGCGGTCCACGCCGAACCGCTGGATCATTTTCGCGGCCAGGGCGTCGGGGAGCATGCTCGTCAGGTGCTGCACCCCCGTGGCCAGGGGTCGAGGGTGTGGATCCCGTGGGCCGCGGCGCGGCGCAGACGGCGGAGGTGCCGCAGGAGACGTTGAACGGCACCACGACCCGGTCCCCGGGGAACCTCTACCTCGAATGGAGGCCGTTGCCTTTCTGCCCGAGGGTGTTCTGTGAGCAAGGCGGAAGAAGGGGTAGACGGCCTTCATGACCACCTCACTTCCCCTCGCAGCCGACGGCTCGTCCTCCCTCCTCCTGGTCATCGCCGGAGTGGTGGTGGCCGTCCTCCTGATCGCCGCCTTCTGGTACGGCAGCCGGCGCACCGCACGCGGTACGGATCCCGGCGCCCGCCCCTCCGACCAGAATCCGCAGGCAGCAACGCGGCAGGACTCCTGGCAGACGCCCGGGGAGGGACCCGACCAGCACAACCGGGCCTGACCCTCGTAGAGGCCCCTTGGGGCCCATCCTGGCTCGTCACCAATTTCGTGGCGAGCTCCAACTGCTCCCCCTTGCCCGTGCTGTGGACACGCCCTCGTACGGCACACGTGAGGTGCGGGGCACTTCGGGCAGACGCACCATGACCGAGGAGCGGACCGCACCGACGAGAGAAGGAGCCCGGCATGCCCCGAGGATCCAGCCCCAAGCGCGAGCGCCAGTACGAGCACATCAAGGAATCCGGCGAGAAGCGCGGCATGTCGGAGGGCCGTGCGAAGGAGATGGCCTCCCGCACCGTGAACAAGGAACGCGCACGGTCCGGAGAGAGCAGGACGGCCAGCCGCAGCTCCACGCAGGGCAAGTCCGCCTCGCAGCGCGGAGGCGAGAAGTCCCACGGCGGCGGCTCCTCCGAGCGCACCAAGGACGACCTCTACCAGGAGGCGGAGAAGCGCGGCATCGAAGGCCGCTCGACCATGACGAAGCAGCAGCTAAAGAACGCCCTCGGCCACTGACCTCAGATCCGCCCCGCCCCACGGCGGGCGGGGCTCAGGTGCGGCGCCCGGCATGGATGCGCCGCCGTCCCCGCGAACAGTGCCCGGCCGAGTCCGTAGCCACCCGGCCGGGCTCTCCCGTGCCGTCGCCCCCGGCCAGACCGGCAGCGGACGGCAGGCGCGCCCCAGAAGAGCCCCACCGGCCTCTGAAGACACGGCCTCGTCACGGAATCAGGACGCCGGGGTAATGGCCCGGCGTCCTGCTCGGAGCTCTGACAGCAGCCGTCCGGCGTCGGTGAGGAGCGTGCCCCGTAGCGCCGGCGCCCGGGGTGCGGTCCTCTCGGCCTCCTCCTGTATTCGGTCGAGTTCCGCCTCGGCCTCACCGATCAGGCAGTCGACCCGATCGGTGTCCGTGCGGGCCGCCCGGCCCAGCTCGTCCATAGCCAGGGCAGCCGTCCGGAGCACGGAGCTGAATCCGTGGCGGAAGCCGCCCGTTCTCGACCTCCGCGTACGCCCAGCACGCCCAGGCCCGCAGCCACCGCCTCCCGCACCTCGGGCTGGTCCTCGCCGATCTCCCCGGTGAAGACGAGGGCGTCGATCCGGTCCAGGGAGGACGCGACGCCCGCCACTCCCCGGCGGACGCCCAGGGTGAACACGTCGAGAGCGAGGGCCGCGTCGGCGTCGCCGGCCTGCCGGGCACGAACCAGCTCGCGGGTGTCCCCCGAGGAGCCCGACACCCCGAGGAGGCCCGACTCGCGCATCAGCACCTCGGCCAGCCGCCGCGGCGCCATGCCCGTCCCGGTCTGCAGCCAGAGGAGCATGCCGGGGTCGAGGCTGCCGCTGCGGCTGCTCATCGGGAGTCCTTCCAGTGGGGTCATCCCCATGGTGGTGTCGACGCTCACGCCGTCGCGGACGGCGCAGGCGGAGCAGCCGCCGCCCAGGTGGGTGAGGACCAGCTGGAGTTCCGTGGCGGGCCGGCCGAGCAGCTCGGCGGTACGTCGCAGCGTGTAGGCGTAGGAGAGACCGTGGAAGCCGTACCGGCGCAGGCCGTGCCTTCGTGTCAGTTCCTTGGGAAGGGCGTACGTTCGGGCGGGCTCGGGCAGGCCGTCGTGGAAGGCGGTGTCCGGGCAGACGACGTGCGGGAGGTCCGGCAGGAGCCGGCGGGCGGCGTCCAGGGCGGCCAGCGCAGGCGGGACGTGGAGCGGAGCAAGGCCGACGCCGGCCTCCAAGGAGCTCCGGACCGCGGAGTCCACGAGAGTGGGACGGCGGACGTCCGGTCCGCCGTGGACCAGCCGGTGGCCGCAGGCCGTCACCGCGGGGGCCCGCGCGAGGAACTCCCCGATCGCGGCGGTGGCCCCGCTGTCGGGCGGCCCGTCCAGGTCATGCCGGGCGAGTACCTCGTCGTGGTCGTCCACGACGGCGAGGTGGAAGCTGGCGGAGCCCGCGTCGAGCACCAGGACGGGGCCGGTCACGACCCCCACTTCCATTCGGTGATCTCCGCCGGGTCCACACCGGTGCTGCGCAGTTCCTTCAGGAGTTGGTCCCGGTGGTCCGCGTACCGCGCGGCGAGGCGGCCGGCCCTGCCCGCGTGGGCGGGAAGGTGCTTCAGGACGGCGGCGGCGATGTCCTGGCGGGTCGTTCCGTTGAGTGCGAGCAGGTCGTACGGGGTGGTCGTGGTTCCTTCTTCGACGTATCCCCGGACGTGGAAGCGGTCCGGGTTCGGCCGCCCGTGGAGGAGTTGGTGGACGGCGGAGGGGTAGCCGTGGAAGTCGAAGACGACGGGGGTCGTCCCGCCGAAAAGGGCCTGGAACTCCTCGTCCGGCAGGCCGTGGGGGTGCTCGTCCTGCGGTGCGAGCGCGCACAGGTCGACGACGTTGACGAAGCGGATCCGGGCATCGGGGAGGTCGCGGCGCAGGAGTTCGGCGGCGGCCAGCGATTCGACGGTGGGGATGCCGCCGGCGCAGGCGAGGACGACCTCCGGGTCCCGGCCTCCGAAGGTACTCGCCCAGGCCCAGGCCGACGCGCCGGCCCGGCAGTGCGCACGGGCGGCGTCCAGATCGAGCCACTGGGCGGCCTCGTGCTTACCCGCCACCACGGCGTTGATCTTTCCGGTCTCGTCCAGGAGCCGTTCCATCGTGACGAGGAGGGTGTTGGCGTCGGGCGGCAGGTAGACGCCGGTGACGGTGCTCTTCCGGTTCAGCAGGTTGCTGATGAATCCCGGGCCCTGGTGGCTGTACCCGTTGTGCTCCTGGCGCCAGCCCTCGCTGGTGAGGAGGTACGTGAGGCTGCTGACCGGGGCGCGCCAGGGGACCTCCCCGGACGCCTTCAGCCACTTCGCGTGCTGATTGGCCATGCTGTCGACGATGGCGGCGAAGGCCTCGTAGGTGGGGAAGAGTCCGTGACGGCCGGTGAGCAGGTAGCCCTGGAGCCACCCCTGGCAGTTGTGCTCGGACAGCATCTCCATCACCCGGCCCGACCGGGTCAGGTCCTCGGAGTATTCCTCGACCGGCCATTCGTACGCGCGGCCGCTGGCGGCGAGGACGGCGTCGAGCTTGTTGGAGGCCAGTTCGTCCGGCGAGACCATGCGGAAGTCCCGGCTCACGGCGGTGTTGCGCATGAGGTCGGTCAGCCAGCCGCCGAGGACCCGGGTGGGACTCTCCTTCACCGACCCGGGGCCGGCGGCGACGTCCACGGCATGCCGGGCGAGCGGCGGCAGTTCGAGCGGCCGGCGCAGCTTCCCGCCGTTCGCGGCGGGCTGTGCTCCGATCCTCGCGTCTCCTTCGGGGATCCCGGCGAGGACCTCCGGCACGGGCCGCCCCTGCGCGTCGAACAGCTCCCGGGGCCGGTAGGAGGCCAGCCACTCCTCGAGGGCCCGCAGCTGCACCGGGTCCTCGCGCGCGTCCGGGAGGGGCACCTGGTGGGCGTGGAAGGTCCCTTCGATCGCCGTGCCCTCGACCTCCGCGGGGGCTCCCTGCCCCTTGAGGCTCCGCAGCACGATCATGGGCCAGGCGGGGCGCACCGGCCGGTCGCCCGTACGGGCGCGCTGCTGGAGGTCGCGGATGACGGCGTGGGCGTCCAGTACGGCGGCCGTCAGAGGCTCCCCGGAAGGGTCGTCCCTGACGTCGACGATCCGGAGGTCCCAGCCGTAGCCGCGGAAGAGGTGCGTCAGCTCCTCGTCCGTCATCGTCGCGAAGACCGTCGGGGAGGAGATCTTGAAACCGTTCAGGTGCAGGAAGGGCAGGACGGCGCCGCAGGTCACGGGGTCCAGGAACTTGTTCGAGTGCCAGGCTCCAGCGGTCGGGCCGGTCTCGGCCTCGCCGTCCCCGACGATGCAGGCGACGATCCGGTCCGGCGCGTCCAAGGCCGCGCCGAAGGCCGTCGCGAGCGCGTACCCGAGCTCTCCGCCCTCGTGGAGGACTCCCGGTACGGCCGGGGAGAGATGGCTCGGGAAACCGTCCGGGGCGCAGTAGCGGCGCGCCAGCTCGCGCAGTCCGGGCCCGGTCCGGGCCAGGGCGGGGTCGTAGTCACCGTGCGTGCCTTCGAGCCACAGGTTGGCATGGAGCGCGGGCGCACCGTGCCCCGGCCCGGTGACCAGCAGGACGTCCGCGCCGCGCTCCCGGACGAGGGTGTTGAGTGCCTCGTAGACCGTGGTGATGCCGGGGCAGGTCCCCCAGTGGCCCAGAAGTCGCGGCTTGACGTGTTCGGGGCGCAGCGGCTCCCTGAGCAGGAGATTGTCCTGGAGGAAGATCGAGGCCGCCGCCACGTAGTCGGCGGCCCGCGCGTAGGGGCTCCGGGCCTTCTGACGCGGCTGTGCGGAGGGGATCACGGCGCTGCTCCGAATCCTCGGGAACGAACTGGGCACCCCTGCGCCTGCCCCGGCCGTCCCCTTCGAACCCGTCGTGATGCGGCACGCGGCCGGACGGCCGGCGGTGGGACGGGCGGCGGTGGGACGTCACCATGCGCGACGCCGGGTTTGGGCCGCGCAGCCGGGGAAGGCGCGAGGGGAGACGGAACGCGCCGGTCCGGCGCACGGGCGAACGGGAGCGACCGCCGATGTCCCGAAGTTCTGAAGTCCCGAGGTTCCGACGAAGGAATTCCGACGAAGGAAGTGAGACTCCATGCGCATCGCGTTTCTGACCGCCCCCGAAGGTGTCGAGGAAGTCGAGCTCACCGCACCCTGGCAGGCCGTCGAGGCGGCCGGCTGGAACCCGCAGCTCGTATCGACGGAGCCCGGGCGGGTCCAGGCCTTCAACCACCTCGACAGGGCCGGCACCTACCCCGTCGACCACCTGCTGGCGGGCGACACCTCGGACGCCTTCGACGCACTCGTGCTGCCCGGCGGCGTCGCCAATCCGGACGCGCTGCGCACCAACGAGCGGGCCGTCGGGTTCGTCCGGAGCTTCTTCGAAGCCGGCAAGCCGGTTGCGGCCATCTGTCACGCGCCGTGGACCCTGGTGGAGGCCGGTGTTCTGCGCGGCCGCACCCTCACCTCCTGGCCGAGCCTCGCGACCGACATCCGCAACGCGAGCGGCACCTGGGTCGACGAGGAGGTACGGGTGTGCCGTGCGACCCCGGCGACGCTCGTCACCAGCCGCAAGCCCGATGACCTCGACGCCTTCTGCGCCACCCTCGTGAAGGAGTTCGATCTCGTACGACACTGACCTCGTACGACACTGACGGCCGCCGAGGTGTGCCCGTCCGAGGTGACGTCACCTCGGACGGGCACGTCACCTCAGGAGCTGTGCGTCGCGCTCCGCCTCCGACGGCGACCCAGGTGTCAGGTGGTAGACGGCGAAGGCCCTCTCGATGACGGGCATGGCGACGTTGCGCACCCGAACTCCTCCGGCGGTCATGCCGTGTTCCGTGCCGAGGTGGGCGTGTCCGTGGACCGCGAGATCGGCTCCGGCCCCGTCCATCGCCTCGGCCAGGAGGTAGCTGCCGAGGAACGGATAGATCTCGACGGGCTCGCCGGCCAGCGTGTCCGGCACCGGCGAGAAGTGCGTCAGCGCGATCCGCAGGTCGCAGCCCTCGTCCGCGAGTTCGTGCAAAGCCCCTTCGAGGCCCTGCGCGCAGCGCTGGGTGAGGCGGATGAACGCCTTCATCTCCGGCTCGCCGAAATCGCTGCCGCTGCGCCCCGCGAATCCTCCGCAGAAGCCCTTGGTGCCCGCGATGCCGACCCGTTGGCCCCGGACGTCGAGGACCAGTCCGCTGCCCTCCAGGACGTGGACGCCGCAGGAGGTGAGCTCCCGGGCCACGGCGTCCTGCTGGTCGCTCTGGTAGTCGTGGTTGCCGAGGACCGCCACCACCGGCACGGGCAGGTCCCTGACCTCGCCCGCCACCACCCGGGCCTCCTCCGCCGTCCCGTGCCGGGTGAGGTCACCGGCGAGCAGCAGCAGGTCGGCGCAGTCTCCGAGAGTCTCGAAGGCCGGCCGCAGGGTTCCCCGGCTGTCCGGTCCGAGGTGGATGTCCCCGACGGCGGCGACGCGGATCACGAGAGCTCCTCCGGACGAGGGGACAGATGCGGACGGTTCACCGTCAGGTCCGCCTGCCAGGGGACGCCCTCGAACTCCTCGGCCGCCGCGCGCAGGACGGCCGCGCGGCAGGCGTCGCTGCAGACGCTCCCCCGCACGACGGCGTGCGCACCGTGCACGTCGATCCGCAGGCCGAGTTCGGCGATGTCCTCCCGGGCCAGGCGGGCTCGCAGGTGCTCGATGCGGTACTCGATGAAGTCTGCCGAGCTCATGACGTATCCCCTCCGCGGTCCGTCCGGTTGATGATCTTGAGGCGTTCAAGGGCGTAAAGGAAGGCGTCCGCCAGGGGATCCGCGCGGTGGTCGCCGTCGAGGCGGGGCCAGTCGATCTGCTCGCGCAGCATGCGGGCCATCGGGAGGAGGTCGCCGAAGTCGCAGTAGTGCTCGCAGAGTGCGGCGAGCCTGCTGTCCATGAGGTCCGTGGGGGCCAGGACGGGCATCCATACCGAGTCGACCACCCTTGCCTCGGCCCGCTCCAGGAGTTCACCGCTGACGGGGCGGCGGGCCAGCTCGAAGATCAGGTCGATCTCCTCGCCTCCGGAACGGCCCTTCACCAGCCAGTCCTCGGGGGCGCGCCGCATCTCGATCCCTCCGGCGGCCAGCGCCTCGATCGCCGCGTCGGCGTCCTCGGGGCGCACACAGAAGTCGGTGTCGTGCTGGAAGTTCGCCGGCAGGCCGTGGGCGAAGGCTGCCACGCTGCCGGCCAAGGCGAACGGCAGACCCGATGCCTTGAGGAGTGCGGCCACCCGTTTGGTGGTCTGCAGGATCGCCTGGGTGTGGTCCTGCGGCAGGCTCCCGTCCGCGGCCACCCCGCCGGTCACCTCCCGCGGGGTTCCGAGGTCCAGGGGCAGAACCGCGCCGGTATCCACAAACCGCTCCTTCCACCAAGGGGATCACTGGTCCGCACGCCAGGCGTCTGACCCGTTTGTTCCCGCCGAAACGCACTGAAGGCCGCCGTGCGGCTGCGGACCAGCACCCCCCACGCGCCCGGCTGGAGCCGGATCCGCCACGGCCGCGGACTCGGGTACCCGGACGCGGACGGGACGCGCCTGGTCGCGGCGGACCGGAGGCGGGTCCTTGCCCTCGCGAGCCCGCCGGGCGTGGCAGGACGTCTGGATCCGCTGCCCTTGTACCTCGCGGACGATCTCGGCGGCCGGGGCCCGACCCGCGCCGGGCGGGAGACGAGGGCGGTGAAACCGTCGCTCCCGCCCTGGGCCTTCTGCGCCCGGGCTCGGCCTGACGGACTCGGCCCGGATGTGTCCGTCCGGCGACAGCGGGTAGCCGCGGACCATGACGCCCTCCAAGTATTCCGCGGCCCGGTGGAACGACGACACGCTCGGCCTGCTCGCCCACGGGTACGCCTGGCTCCCCAACCGGATGCGCGGGACGATCGACGGCACGGTCAGAACCAGGCTGCTCGGCCGCCCCACCATCGCGCTGCGGGGCCCCGAGGCGGTGGCCTTCTTCTACGACGAGAAGCACATCGTCCGCGCCGGGGCCCTGCCCGACCCCGTACTGGGCACCCTGTTCGGGCACGGAGCCGTGCACACCCTCGACGGGGACCGGCACCGGATCCGCAAGGCCGTGTTCGCCACCCTCCTCAAGGACGGCTCCGGCGTCGCCGCTCTGGGCGGACACGTCAGCTGGCGGTGGCGCGAGGCGATGACCCGGCGGCGGGGCGACTCCTTGGTGCTCTTCGACGAGGCGGCCGGGGTGCTCGCCCGGGCGGTGTGCGACTGGACGGGCGTGCCTCTCTCCGACGCGGCGGTTGCCGGGCTGGCGCGGGACTGCACGGCCATGGTCGACGGCTTCGCGACGCCGGGCCCGCGCCATCTGCGCGCCCGCCGGGCCCGTCGGCGCCAGGAGGGCGCCATGGCCTCCCTGATCACCGAAATACGCCGGGCCCCGGAGGCGGAAGCCAAGCAGACGGCCCTGGAGACGGCGGCGTGGCACCGGGAGGCGGGCGGGAACCTCCCGGACGTCCGCACGGCGGCGGTGGAACTGCTGAACATCATCAGGCCGACCGTCGCGATCGCCTGGTTCGCGGCCTTCGCCGCCCACGCCCTGCACCGCTGGCCCCACCACCGGGACCTCCTGCGCTCCGACCGCGACGGCACCTACGCCACGGCGTTCGCGCACGAAGTACGGCGCTTCTACCCCTTCGCCCCGTTCGTCGCCGGACTCGCCGCACAGGACCTGACCTGGCGGGGCGAGGACGTCGCGAAGGACACGCTCGTCCTGCTCGACCTGTACGGCCAGAACCACGACGCCTCCCTGTTCGAGCACCCGTACCGCTTCGCCCCGGACCGTTTCGACCCGCAGCGGTTCGCCGCGCCCGGGAGCCCCGACAGCCCGATGCTGGTCCACCTCGTCCCGCAGGGCGGTGGGGACCGCGACCGCGGCCACCGCTCCCCCGGCGAGGAGATCACCGTGACCGCGCTCGCGACCATCGCCGGGGAGCTGGCGCGGATGGAGTACGACGTCCCCGCGCAGGACCTGACCATCCCCCTCTCCCGCGTGCCGACCCGCCCCCGCAGCGGTTTCGAGTTGAGGCCCGGTCCCGACGCGCCCCGCAAGCAGCCCGCGCCCGACCGCGAACCGCACGCCGGCCCCGACCCGATCGAAGCCACCCCCGCCTCGATCCTCAAGGGCGGCGACAGCGACCGCACGGGGACGGTCCACCAGGGACCGAAGGCCAAGATCCAGGAGATCCTGCCGGGGCGCGGGCACCCCCATCACGGCGGCGAAGGAGCGTAACGGGCGGCGGCCCAGGAAGACTTCCCCCTTGCGCGTGCATGGATCGGCCTGCCGGGGCAGGTGCGCTGGGGACCCGTACACCTGAGAAGGGACGGACACCATGACACGACCGAGGATCGTCGTCGTCGGCGCGGGCTTCGCCGGCGTCGCCTGCGTACGCCGCCTGGAGCGGAAGCTGTCACCCGGGGAGGCCGAGATCCTGCTGGTCACTCCGCTCTCCTACCAGCTCTACCTGCCCCTGCTGCCGCAAGTGGCCTCAGGGGTACTCACTCCCCAGTCCGTGGCGGTGTCGCTGCGCCGCAGCCAGCGCTACCGCACCCGGATCGTGCCCGGCGGAGCGGTGGGCGTCGACACCCGGGCCAAGGTCTGCGTCATCCGGAAGATCACCGGAGAGCTGGTCGACCAGCCGTACGACCACCTCGTACTTGCCCCGGGCAGCGTGACCCGCACCTTCGACATCCCGGGCCTGACGGAGCACGGCCGCGGCATGAAGACGCTGGCCGAGGCCGCTCACCTGCGCGACCACGTCATCGCCCAGCTCGACCTGGCCGACGCCGCCGCACCGGGCTCGGCGGAGCGGGCCTCCCGGCTCGGCTTCGTCGTGGTCGGCGGCGGATACGCGGGCACCGAGACGGCCGCGTCCCTGGAGCGGCTCACCACGAACGCGGTGAGCCGCTACCCCCGGCTGGACCGGCGCGAGATCACCTGGCACCTCGTGGACGTGGCCCCGAAGCTGATGCCCGAGCTCGGCCACCGGCTGGGCCGGGCCGCCCTCGACGTACTGCGCGGCCGTGGCATCGAGGTCGCGCTCGGGGTCTCCGTCGCGAAGGCGGGCCCCGAGGACGTCACGCTCACCGACGGGCGCGTGCTGCCCTGCCGCACCCTCATCTGGACGGCCGGTGTCGCCGCGAGCCCGCTCATCGCCACGCTGGGAGCCGAGACCGCCAAGGGCGGCCGGCTCGTCGTCGCTCCGGATCTGCGGGTGCCGGGGGCGGAGGGCGCGTTCGCGCTCGGTGACGCCGCCGCCGTACCCGACCTGGCCGGCGGCGGGGACGGTGCGGTGTGCCCGCCCACCGCGCAGCACGCGGAGCGCCAGGGCAGGATCGCCGCCGACAACCTCGTCGCGACGCTGCGGGGCACTCCGCTGCGTCCGTACGTCCACAAGGACCTCGGACTGGTCGTGGACCTCGGCGGCCGCGACGGCGTCTCCCGCCCGCTCGGCATCGACCTGCGCGGCATGCCCGCCCAGGCCGTGGCCCGGGGGTACCACTGGGCGGCACTGCGTACCGGCGCCGCGAAGACCCGGGTGATGACGAACTGGCTCCTCAACGCCGTGGCCGGTGACGACTTCGTCCGGACCGGCTTCCAGACGTACAAGCCGGGAACGCTGCGCGACTTCGAGTACACGGACCAGTACCTCACCCCGGAGCAGGTACGGGCCCACACGGCTGCGGGCGACGGGGCCTGACCGTTCCGGCGAGCGAGATCGGCAAGAGGAAGACCCCGCCGTACTGGACATCTAGGGCACCGTGACCCAGCAGTCAGACCGGTGCAGAACGATCTCGCGGTCCACCCCCAGCTTCACCGCCGCCGCCACCCAGACCGGCCCGCCGGCCCCCGCCGTTTCCGGCGCCGTCGCGGTGGCCGCGGCCACCAGGGGCGCCGGGGCGCCGGTTCCCGTGGACCCGACGGCCGCCGCGAGAGCAGCGGGGGCGGCCGCTGCGGTCGGGCGCTGCCGCAGCAGCACGGGAACGCCTTCGTACGAGACCCCGGTCACCGGCCGCACCCGGCCGACGGGGACGTCCATCTCGACCAGGTCCCGCGCGAGGTCCTCGCCGGTGGACGCGGTCCGGCTGGACCAGGCCCTCACCGCCACCCGGTAGACCCACTCCCCCGCGCCCGTCTGCCATCGGCGCACCAGGCCCCCGCGGATATCGCCGTCAGGCAGCAGCACCCGCACCGGGGGAAGCGGCGCCCCGGTCGGTGTCCGGTGGGGCGCGGTCCGGACGCGCGGTGCCTGACCTGCCCTAACATCCATAGTCGATCGCATGTTCGAACGAATGCAAGCGGGGCAAGGCGCCCGGGATGCAGCAGCGGCTGACCTGTTGCAAGGAAGGTTGAGTGATTCTCAGCGAAGGTTGGTGACCGCAGGCTTCCCTGCCCAGTCGCTTCCGGCGCGGAATTTTCCGGCGGTCGCTAGTGTCGGCCCATGTCCAGTCCTGGAGACGTGCCGCCGGAGATCCTGAACCGGTCGCGGTCGATCTGCCTGCAGCTGCCCGAGTCGTACGAGGAACCAGCCTGGATCGGCGTGCGCTGGCGGATCCGTACGCGGACGTTCGTCCATGTCTACACGCCGGACGTGGATCGCTACCCGGTCTACGCCTCGTATGCGACCGCAGATCAGGAACTGGTCGTGATGACTTTTCGGGTACCCGTCGACGACCTGCTCGGCCTGACCGCCGGTGGGTTCCCGTTCCTCCGTGCCGACTGGGGCCATAACGTCGTCGCCGTCGTTCTCGGTGACCACACCGACTGGACCGAGCTTGCGGAACTGATCACCGACAGCTACCGCGAGATGGCCCCGAAGTTCCTCGCCGCGCGGGTCCCCCTCGTGCCACCGATCAGCTGACCGGCGGTGGGCCTCGTCTCCCGCTACAAGGACCGAATCCGCCAGAAGCAGCCGCTCAACCTTTGCCGAGAATCACTCAACCTTCATTGCGCCAGGTCAGCGGCTGCGCGGGGCCGCCGCGGCGGGACGGCGGCTACCCTCGGCGGGCCCGTACCGCGTCCGTGTACAGCTCGCGGGTCAGGTCCCCTTCGTCGACGCCGAGGCCGGCCAGGAAGGCGCGGACGTCCGCGAGCGGGGGGCGAGCCGCCGTACTCCAGAGCGGCCCGCCCCGCTTCGCTGTCTCAGACCGTCGGGGATTCCTTGACGTCGTGGCGGCCGTAGCCTCGCCCGTCCCCGTGCCAGTCCAGCAGTACAGCCGCGTCCGCGTACGCGGGGCCGGCACGATGGCTCGCCACCGGCGCGCGGTACACCCCGTCACGGTCCCCGCCCGGCGTCGCCCGCTCCAGTCGCTCCCGCAGGTCGAAGTCCCGCTCGACGACCACCGGATCGGTCCCCTTGCGGGACTCCTTGACCTGAAGGCGGATCTTCGCCCCGTCGAAGATCCGGGCATCCGTGCTGGCGTAGAAGGCGGGGCCGTCCCAACGGACCTCGGCGTGCGCAGCGGACCGAAATTGCCGGTGAACGCGCCCGGAGGGCGCCCGGCAATTTCGCCCGCAGGGCCGAGGTCGCCGCCATCACCGGGCTCACCACCACGACCGTCCACTCCGACGTCACCGCCGGACGACTCCCCCCGGGCATCGAGCTGCACGGGCGAGCCTGGTGGACCCGCGACACCGCCGAGGCGCGCGGTCCGGCCCGCGCAGTACAAAGGCCGCACCCCCCGGAGCAACCGACCGCGCCCCCGCCGCACACCACCCGACCCCCGAATCCCGGAAGTCGCCGCCGCGCTCGCCGCCGCTCAGACCGGACACGGGCCGGCCGTCACCGCCAGCACGCTCGCCACCCGCTACGGCATCAGCACCCGCACCGCCGAGCGGCTGCTCGCCAAGGCCCGCACGGCTGCGTAGGCGAGATCTGAAACTTGGCGACATCGCCATCGTCGTCAACGGGGTGCTCTTGTCCGGTGGCGGTTACATGGCGGCACCGTGAGTGCGGAGGTATGTGATCGGGTCGATGTCGCTGCCGTAGGACGCGGTGGTGCGGATCTCGAAGTGGAGATGGGGCCCGAAGAGTTCCCGGTCGGTCCCGACAGACCGATCTCCCGGCCCGGGGTGACACGGTCACCCACGCGGACATCGAGACGGGAGAGGTGCGCGTACTGGGAGAACAGGCCATCGTCATGCCGGATGACGACCTGGTATCCGTACGAACCCGCGGAGCCCGCTGCCACCACTTCCCCGGCGGCGACCGCGTGTACGGGGGTGCCGGTCGAGGCGGCGACGTCCGCCCCGGTGCGGAAACCGGAAGACCACGTCGCGCCGGGCACCCGCCAGGCGGTGGTCACCCGGGGACCGTCCACCGGGGTCACACACCCCGTACCCGCAGCAGGGGCTACCGCAGCAGCAGGGTCCGGGGCCAGGGCAACCCCCGGCGTGCTGTCGAGCCCGCCGAGGTGATCACCATGCGCACCTGGTTGGTTCGCCCAATACGGGGGGGGTGTTGTGCACAGGGTGGATCGCCCGAACGGCCAAAGCCCCAGGCCTAAAGAGTGATCCCAGCCCTACCACCCCTGGCGAAATACCACACCGCCGGCCTTCCTTCGGCCCGCGCAACCGGCCTCTGTCCACAGGCACGGAATTCTGTTCCGCCCGCACGGCTCCTCGACCGGAAGCAGCAACAGCCCGAGGTCGCTGCCCTCGCCCCCACCAAGCCGGCACCGCCACCCGGCCCTCCCAGCCCTTGCACTCCTCGCAGCCGCCGCCGGGGAGGGTTCCCGGGCAGTCGTACATGTGCGCATTTGAGTAATAGTCAAGACTTGTGGATCGGGTGCTTCCCTTGTTTCACAGAATCGTGATCAGCGACATGAGTGTTGCTGTCGGGAGGAGGCAGAGCAGCGAACTTACAGTCCAGTAGTGCCCGCCGTTCACAGTTCCCCTTTTCCGGCGCATCGCCGCATTGGCCGGCAGCCACAGAGCAAGAAGAACAGCCCACATAGGCACGAGGATCATCAGCCAAGGCAGCATGCCGTCGTTCTCGGTGGGCTCTCTTTGAAGGAAGCCACGCGGTTCCTCACTGGTTGAGTTGAGTACGACTTCGTTCGGTTGATGCTGTTCACCCAACTCCCTGTTCGGTGCGCTCGACAAGGTGACCGTTTTCGAAGCGGGCGCCGTTTCGGACGAGGGCGACGAGGTGGGGTGCGGTGATCGAGCGCCAGCGGGCCTGGGCGGACTCGGCGAGCTTGAACACCATCGCTAGGGCCGCGGCCGGGCTTCCGGCGCCGCGGGTGACCTTGGTCCGTAGCTTCACCGTGCTGAAGGTCGACTCGATCGGAATTGTCGTGCGCAGGTGCACCCAGTGCTCGGCCGGGAAGTCGTAGAACGCCAGGAGTTCATCGGCGCCGTCGGTGATCTTCTTGACGGCCTTGGGCCACTTCGCGCCGTAGGCCCGCCCGAAGTCCTCTACCGCTTTCTCGGCGTGATCGCGGTCCTCGGCGTTGTAGATCTCCTGCAACGCCCTCTTCCCACCGGGCTGGGCCGATTTCGGCAGGGCGTTGACCACGTTCCGGGTTTTGTGAACCCAGCACCTTTGATGCCTGGCCTGCGGAACACCTCGGCCAGGGCCCGCCACAGACCCATGGCTCCGTCGCCGACGACGATCTCGGGATCGCGCACGCCGCGCCGACGGCAGTCTCGTAGGAGGTCGGCCCAGGACTCGGTCGACTCGCGCAGGCCCTCGGCGAGCGCGATCAACTCCTTACTACCGTCGGTTCGCACGCCCATGAGGACCAGTACACATGAGCGGGCCTGGCCGGGGCGGACCCTGGGGCGGACGCCGTCGGCCCACACATACACGTAGTCAGATCCGGAGAGGTCCCGGTCCTGGAAGGCGGCGTGGTCATCGCTCCACTGCTTGGTCAGCCGGGTCACCGTGGACGACGAGAGCCCAGCGGCCGAGCCGAGGAACTGCTCCATCGCGGGCACGAAGTCGCCGGAGGGCAGACCGTGCAGGTAGAGCAGGGGCAGAACCTCGCTGCTCTTCGGGGACTTCCGGCACCATGGGGCGAGGATCTTCGACGAGAACCGCTTGCCCTCGCCCATCACGCCATCGACCCGCTTGTCGTTCACTCGCGGCGCCTTCACTGCGATCGGGCCGGCGGCAGAGGTCACCGTCCGCTCGCGATGGTGGCCGTTACGGACCACAAGACGGCGACCGGCCTCGTCCCGCTCGCAACCCAACTCGGCTATGTACTGAGTGACTTCCGCTTCCAGGGCCGCAGCGAGCATCCGACGGGCGCCCTCACGGACGATGTCGTCCATCAGGGAGCTGCTCTGCGTGGTGCCGTCCTCGTTGACTACGCTCAGCACGGGCGTGCCTTCCCGACCCGCGCTGCAACGCGGGCCTACTCGATGACCAGAAGTCGATCACTCGGGAAGGTACGCCCTCCGCGTTCCGCCAGGCACCCCTCCCGGGTCCGATCCACAGGTCTTGAGCATTGCTCTGCGCATTTCGGGGTCGGTGTCCATCTCAGCTCTCCAGTGGCTTGACAGCGAATCCCCACAACCACTGACATAGCCAAGGCGCTGCACATCCACGTGAACACCGTCGTCCAGCGCCTCGTCCGGATCGGCCGGCTCCTGGGCGAGGACTGGAACGCCCTTGCCCGCGCTCTGGAGCTCCAACTCGCTCTGCGTCTCCGCCTCTTGGCCGTCTCCGGCCCGGGCGCATGAGTATCCGTACTCATGCGTGAGCACTGCAGCGGTACCACGATGGATCGCCTGGACGGATCTTCATCGAGGGGGACGGCGGGCATGGGCGTGACGGTGGAGGAACAGGGCGGAGGAGGCGGCGGGACGGGGTGGCACGGGCGCGCAGGGCTGCGACCGATGGTCCGTCCCGCCGGCGTGGGCGCGCTGCTGGGAGGGCTGTGGATCCTGGTGGCCGTACTGCCCTGGGACTTCGACGACTTCTGCCGGAGCGAGGGCTGGGGGTGCCTGGGGTTCGCCCTCATGGTGCTGGCGGCCACACCCGTCGTGCTGGCTCTGCTCGGGTGGGTCGTGCTGCGGGCGGCGGGGGTCCGTCCTGCTTGGCGGGTGGCCGGAGTGGGGACGCTCCTGGGCGTGCTGGCCGCCGTCCTGTCCTCCCGGGCGGGTGGTACGGGCCCGTGGCTCTCGTTCGCCGCTCCAATCGTGCTGGCCGCGGCGTACGCGGCCGCGGCCGCCGTCGCGCTTCCCGGCGTCGGCTCGCCGCGGCGCTGGGGGGCGCTCGCCGGCGTCCTCGTACTGCTGTGGCCGCTGTCGGGCGTGCTCGGCGATCAGCAGGTGTCCGCGTACCGGGATCGGCAACTCGCCTCCTCCAAGGTTCCGTTGCTGGCGCCCGAGCTGGACGGCCACCGGTTGTACTTCGCGGAGGCCAACGAGTTCAGCGGGACGTTCGGCTACCTGATCCTCCCGTCGTCGGTCCCCACCAGCGCCGACGACCGGGAAGCTCTCGGGATCCGGGTGACCGTCGGACCGCAGCTGCCCGGTTTCGCGCCCCCGGAGGTGTGCCGGGTCATGAGCGGCAGCGCGGAGGAGTCCACGGGCCGGTGCGAGCTAGTGGCCCCCGAGACCTGGCGCGCGACCACGTACGACTCCGTCCGTTACATCGCGCGCCGCCAGGGCGTCATCGTGGTCCTCACCGGTGGTGGGCCCACCGTTCCCGAGAGCGACCTCCGGGCCATGGCCCAGTCCCTGGCGGTGCGCAAGGCCGGCTCCTTCCCCGACCGGTGAGGCGCCTACCCCGTCCCCAGGGTGACCGGGCCCGTCTCCTAGGCCAGGACGACCGCCTGGGGCGCGGTCGCGCAGGCTCAGCTTGGCGAAGATCCGGGCCACGTGGGTCTTCGCGGTGGCCTCCGCGCGAAGTCGGCCGTGGGCTTGGGTCAGGCGCTGCGGGGTGACGTTTTGTGGGCGCGGGCAGCGGTCTTTTTCGCCGCCGACTTCTTCTTGCCCGGGGCGTCGGTCTTGATCTCGTGGACGGTCGCGTCCTCCTGGCCCTGCTCGCCGCGGGCCGCCTTCGCCTCCTGCACCGACTTCTCCAGGGCGGCCATGAGGTCGACGACCTGCCCGCTGGGCGCTTCAGCTGGCTCAGGAGTCTGGGCCCGGACGCCTTGGCCGCGATGACGGCTTCGAGCGCCTCGCGGTACTCGTCGTGGAGATCCTCCATAGGGCGGCCCGAGAGCGCCTCGGTTAGGGCGACCGCAGCCCGCGCTGACCCACCTCGCACCAGGCAGGGAGGCGGAGTTCCTCCACTGGTCGCGGATCGTCGCTCGGCAGGCCGCTGACCCAGGCCCTTGTCGTCGACAGCGTTGGGGCCAATGGAAGTATTCAGCGGCGTCTCCACCCGAGCCACCACGCCCAAGACCGTATGTTTGCGCAGTTGTCGGCCACAGAGCGTACTACTGCGAATCGGTATCCAGAGCGGGTCACCTACGACAGGGACGCGGTGTACGCGATCCTCGACGAGGCCCTCGCCGTCCATGTCGGCTTCAACACCGATCTCGGCCCGGTGGTCATCCCCACCCTGCACATGCGGGTGGGTGACCAGCTCCTCCTGCACGGTTCCGCGTTCGGCCGGTTCATCACCACCGCCGCGTCCGGCGCACCGCTGTGCGTGACCGCGACTCTGATCGACGGCGTGATCCTGGGCCGGGCCTCCTCCCACCACTCGGCCGCCTACCGCTCCGCCATGATCTTCGGGACCGCCACGGCGATCGAGGACGAGCAGGAGCGCGCGGACGCCCTCGCCGACGTCGTGGAGAGCGTCATCCCGGGCCGCCTGTCCGGGCGGCATGCCGCCCGCCGCCCCAACGTCGAGGAAGCCAGATACACGGCCTGTCTGACCATGCCGATCACGGAGTTCTCGATGAAGGTCCGCGAGGGCTTCGCCCGGGACGAACCCAAGGACGACCACATCGAATCCTGGGCGGGCTGGATTCCGCTGACCACCACCCCCGGCACCCCCGTCCCCGACACGATCACCGGCGACCGCTTCCCCGCCCCCCACTACGACCCCTCGATCTACCGCTTCCGCCAGAACTGACCACCCCTCGTACGGAGAACCCCTGATGTGAGCACTCCCGAGGAACGACTGGCCGAAGCCGGCCACACCCTGCCGGCCATCGCCACACCCGTCGCCGCCTACACCCCGGCTCTGCGCAACGGCCGCTACGTCTTCGTCTCCGGCCAGTTGCCCACGTCGACGACAAGCTGATCCACGTCGGGAAGGTCGGCGCCGAGGTCACCCCCGAGCAGGCCACGGAAGCCGCCCGGCAGTGCGCCTTGAACGCCCTGGCCGCACTGAAGGCGGCCGTCGGGGACCTCTCGGCCGTCAAGCAGGTCGTCAAAGTCGTCGGCTACGTGAACGGCGACCCCTCCTTCACCTCCCCGCCCGCCGTCATCAACGGAGCCAGCGAACTGTTCGCCGCGGCGTTCACCGGAGCGGCCGGCATCCACGCGCGCAGCGCCGTCGGGGTCGCCATGCTCTCCCAGAACGCCCCCGTCGTCATCGACGTGCAGTTCGAGGTCTGAGCCCCACATGCCGAACGCACCGTCCGGCAGCCAGGACCCGCTGGACGACTTCCGCGAAACGATGGCCCACCTCGTCTCCGGGGTGGCCGTCGTCACCGCGAGCAGCCCCGAGGGGCAGCCCGGCGGGCTCCTGGTTTCCTCGATCACCTCGTACGGCACGGACCCCGCGACCGTCATGCTGGCGGTCAGCCGCACCGCACGGACCTACGACCTCCTCCGACAGGCCGAAGAGTTCGGGGTGCACCTGCTGGCATCCGACCAGACGGAACTCGCCGGGATCTTCGCCGGCCACCAGACCGACAAGTTCGCGGACACCGAGTGGGAGTGGGACGCCACGGTGCCCCGAGTCAGCGGCGCACCCGGGCCGCCCGACCCCAGCCGCCTGCCCGGCTCCCGCCCGTACGCGTCCTGCTGCCCGACGGCGAGGTCACCGGCCGGCTCGTACGCCGGTGGCAGACCGACGCCGGCCAGTGGGTCTACACGGTCGCCCTGCGTGCCTGGTCCAGCCGCACCGCCAGCACCGGACAGGACATCACCACGCACCTGATCGAGATCGACGTCCCCGCCGACCGCTTACGCCCCGTCCCCGGCACGACGAGATAGACGGCGAACTGGGAGTTCTCGATCCGGCCGGCGGTGCCGGTTTACTGGCGCTGCACCCCGACGGTGTGAGTGCCCTTCTTCACGTCGCCGGTCTCGTCCACGACCAGCACCGCAGCATCGTCATGGAGATGTTCGACGACATACTCGCGCACGTCGTCACGGACGGCATCGGCGTCCCGGAAGGCTCGGGACAGCAGATGCTGCATCCCGTGGGTGGCCTCTCCGGCCCACTCGGCGATCGTCCAGCAGTCTTGCGCGGTAGGCCTGACAACAGTCCAAGCACCAACCGTACAGCGCGGCGCCGGGGTTCGACGCGAGCGAACCGGCCCCCTATCCGTTCCATCAGGCTTTCGAACGTTTCCCACCAGCGAGTTCCCTTGGGCGGGAGGTCACCGACGGGTGCCCCGCCCAAGGGTGAAGGCTCACAGGCCGGAGCCGCCGGTAGCGTCGATCACCTTGCCGGTGACCCAGCGTGCGTCGTCCGAGGCCAGGAAGGCCACGATGTCGGCCACGTCTTCCGGCCGGCCGACCCGGCCCAGCGCGGCCAGGGAGGCCGCGTGGGCTTCAGCCTCCGGGTTGCCGCGCAGCCAGCCCGCATTGACGTCCGTATCGATGATCCCGGGGGCGACCGAGTTCGCGGTGATGCCCCGGGCTCCCAGCTCCTTGGCGAGGTTGAGGGTGAGGTTGTCCAGGGCGCTCTTGGTGGCGCCGTAGGCGATGGCCTCCGGCATGGCGAGGTGAGCCGCGCCGCTGGAGATGTTGATGACCCGGCCGGCGTCGCGCAGTCGCTTCAGCCCCTCTTGCACGATGAAGAACGGTGCTCGCACGTTCACGGCGAAGACCTCGTCGAAGCCGTCCTCGGTCAGTGACGCCAGGTCCGCGCTGCGTCCTATGCCGGCGTTGTTGACGATGATGTCGACGACCGGCTCGGGTGCGTGGTGGCGGATCTGGGCGTCGAAGGCCGACCACAGGGCGGCGGCGTCGCCGCGATGGCCCAGCTCTGCGTGGAGGGCGAAGGCCCGTCCGCCGTCTTTTCGGATGCGCTCCACGACCTCGTGCGCCGCGTTCTCGTCACGGGCGTAGGTGAGCGCGACGACAGCGCCGTCCCGGGCAAGCCGCTCCGCGACGGCTCGCCCGATGCCCCTGCTGCCGCCGGTCACCAGCGCGATCTTTCCTTCAAGTCGCTGCGAATCCATGATGGTTGCCCCTCTTCCATTTGTTGAATGATCGACCAAAAAAGAAGGTAGCACGATTTCTTGGTCGAGCACTCTAAAATGTGACGCATGGCTGAGACACCCAAGCGCGGCCGCCCGCGCACCTTCGACCGCGCAGCAGCGCTGACCGCGGCCACACGCCTGTTCTGGGAGCGAGGGTACGAAGGCGTTTCCATCGGCGAGCTGACCGAGGCGATGGGGATCCGCTCCGGGAGCCTGTACGCGGCCTTCGGGAACAAGGAGTCCCTGTTCGAGGAAGTGGTCGACGCCTACGGCCGGTCACCCGTCGGGAGCTTCGCGGGCGTGGCGCTCCGCGAGGAGCCCACCGCGTACGGGGCGTTCGCGCGCATCCTCCGGGAGGCCGCGGTCATCTACCCGGACCCGGCCCACCCGGCCGGCTGTCTGGCCATCAGCGCCGCCACCAACGTCACTCCGCAGGATGCGCAGGTGCGGGTGTTCCTCCGCGATCTGCGCAACAAGAACGTGGACGCGTTCGAGGCCCGGCTGCGGGAGGCGCAGCAGGCCGGAGAGCTGCCCGTCGAGGTCAACCTCCGTGCCCTGGCCGAGTACTTCGCGACAATCCTCCAGGGACTCTCGCAGCGGGCCCAAGATGGCGCCACCGCCCACCAGCTGACCGCGGCAGTCGAACTGGCACTGACGGCCTGGCCGACGGCGCAACCCTGATCAGGTCACCCACTCCCATCAGCAAGATCACGATCTACAGCTGGAGTACCAACGGGCCGGGAAATCGTCTTCTCAATGTCGTCGAGGGCCGTGCCCTGCCCGCCCAGAAGGCCGGACGGCGATGACACCAGCACGATCCTGCCGGTCCTCTACAACTTCCTCATCCATGACGTCGCCGGGACCATCGTCGCCGGTGCCAACGACGCCGCCCGCTACCTCGACCTACCCCACGCAGAACAAACCTGAAGAACACGCCTGAAGACCAGAGCGACAAGCCTGACACTGCTGCCAGACACACCCCTTCCCACTCGTCCACAGACAGAGCCCCAGACACTCCCCACAATTCTCAATACATCTGCGGGACTCTCATCCAACTTGCGGCCCCACAGGTCAAGGCCCTCTGGCACCAGAAGCACCCCATCACCGAATGCCTCAATGGTCTGCAGCACCACAGGTCAAAGAGATGCCAAAAGACGGCCCTACCGCAACATAAATGAGAACGCACAACCGCTCCTTGGACCGTCTGGAACAGCACCCAGGAACCTTCCTGTCCGCATACTCCTGAAGCCGCCGCCATCAAGCCCCCCGCTTCGGCCGATCTGGCGGGGGGCCGGCGTCTGGATGGCGGTGGTGGCGCTGGAGGTCATGAGGGACGGCCGGGCTGCTCTGCGCTCCGAACGCGTCGGGCTAGGCCGTTTCTGATGGCTCTTTGATGAGGTCGCGGAGCCAGATCACGATGGCTGTTGTGGCCAGGGTTCCCTTGAAGATGTAGTCGCGTTTGTCGGCGGCGCTGCGTCGCAGCGATCAGGATTCCGAGCAGCACCGCAAGATCGGCCGCTCCCTCAGTGTCATCGGCCCAGCGTGTGGCTTGTAGCGGCTGCACTTGGTCGAGGAATACTCCATCGCGGGCAAGGACGAAGGCCAGCGCCAGCATGGCTGCGCGGGCGTTGCCGTCCTCGAACGGATGGAAGAACAGGACATCAAGGTAGGTCCGGGCGGCGCGTGAGGGGAGAGGCAGGTCCGGTTGAGTGCTCTCGGACAGGCAGCGCTCGAACCCGCCCTGCGTATCGGGTGTGAGGTCGTAGCGCTCCCGTCCGCCCTTCGCAAAGGCAGGCCTCGTGCGGAAACCGACGGAGGCACGACGCAGGACCGTCCGCTGCCAGTTCGCCATGAGGGCGAAGCTCAGCCGCTTACCCTGTTCCGCGTCGGCGAGAGCCTGATCGAGGGCGGTCAGGACCCGCTCGGTCCCTCCAGCATCGCGGCTGCCTCGTGTAGAGGTGAAGAAGTCCCGGAAGCCATTGCGCGGCGGTGCCCCCGCGTCGGGGCGAGTGCCGCTCCAGCACGGCCACGTGATCTGCGTGCGAATATGCAGCCAGTCGGCGAGAGCATCCGGCTGATGGCCAGGTACGGACCTCATGGGTTGCCGTCCAGGGTCCGGGCAAACCGCGAACTCACTGTGTCGACTACTACGACGTCCGGTGCAATCCAGCTGCCGAACCGGCCACCGATCGCGCTTTCCACGATCTCCTGGGCGCGCTCCTCGTCGATGCCGTTGTAGGCGAGGAACCATCCGAGGACTTGCTTGCAGTGCGTGTACCAGCCGCTCTCAGCGTGCGACCGGTCGGCCACGACAGTCACCAGGCGCGTGCAGGCCCGCTCCCAAAGCCAGGGGTCCACGGGGGACGAGGACACCTCTGACTGCGACGGCGGCGACAAGACAGAGAAGCGCTCCGCCAGATCCTCTATCCAGTCACGCCACTCAAGCAGAGCCGCGACGACCAGCGGGGCGGTCGCGTCTCCCGTCGTCACGGAATGGCTGGCACAGCACCACACGTCGACGACCCCGCCATCGACGTCGCCCTCACCCACCGCCCAGTTCCACCCACAGGCCCAACGGCCGTACCGGTCCGCCAGCAACTTGGTGACAGGGTCCATCGCGCGGAACCAGAGCGCTTCGACAGCGTCAAGGCTGGGCACCCAAGGTGCCACAAGCCCCGCCAATTCGTCCGCCTCATGCTCGTCCAGCTCGAACGGATGCCGCAAAGGATCCACTTCTGCCCAGGTAAGGGTGCGTGCCCACAGTTCGCTCACCACGCCACTCTGCCGTGCCCCGCCGTACGAACTCCAACCCATTACGGAGCGGAAGCACCACGACACTGAGCACCAGGCTTGAGATCGCATACGGAGTGGTTCAGAGAAGTGACCAGGCCGAAGATGATCGCGCCGGACCAGATGGGACGCATCGGCAGACCTCCGCTCACCCACCACCCTTCCAGCGTCGCACCACACGCACCGGCCCGCCCCCGCCCCCGTTACGCCGGACGATCCGGCCACCGGTCCCTACCGGCGGCCGGACAACGGCTAGCTGCGGCGCCGCCGAACTTCACCGAGCCGGGGAGAGGGCACTGTCCCGTCAGCTGGCCCGGTCGAAGGCCAGCACCGCGTTCGGGCAGCCTGCCGCATAGCGCAGCAGCGCCTCCCGCTCCGCCTGGTCCACCGACAGCGCCCACCGGTGCTTCGTGGCCACCCACTCACCGATATACCGGCAGTACACCGCCGGGGCCGGCATCCACGTCGCCGGATCCTGATCGGACTTCTGCCGGTTCGAACGCGCGGTGACCCCGACGAGGGTGACCTCGCTGCCGAGGTCGTCCGCGTACCGGCGGCGCCGCTCGGTCGTCCAGGCGTAGCCGCCAACTGGCGTGGAGTGCTAATCGAAGCGTGCGGTATTCCGCCAGGGTCTACGCCTGTCAGAGGCTGGCCTTGGCGAGGATGTGATCCATACGGGCTCTTGGCAGCAGGGGGTTGGCCGCAGCATCATCAGCGACCCTTGGTTCAGGGTCTGCCAGGAGCAGTTCCAGCAGGTCTGTGGGGATGTTGGGGTGTCGGGCTGTGCTGGCGCGCAGGAACGACTCGGCGCTGGCCGCGAGCTCCCGCAGGTCCGCAGGAGGGAGCTCAGGGTCTTTCAGCGCGAGGATGCGTACTCTCGGGTCCTGGTCTTCCACGAAGCCGCGCAGCTCGTGTCGCGGGAAGTTGGGGTGGTCCACCAGCATGGGGCGGATGTGGGAGAGGTCGCCGTGGGCGCGGAGCAGCCGCAGGAGGACCTGTGGCGGTGCGTCGGGTCGGTGGGCGGCCGCGCGGCGGACGGACACGTCGGGGTCGTCGTCCAGTTGCCGCCACGCATGATCCGGCAGGTCCCTGCTGGCCGCTACTTCTCGCCGGAACACCACATGCGGGCACTGCAGGTAGGTCAGCCGCTCGGCCAGCGGCGCGTCCCGCAGCCAATTCGGGCTGTAGGGCGACCAGTGGAGTGCGAGGCCCGCGTCGTCGCTGCCGGACTTGTCTTCGGCCTCCACCAGCGCGAGCAGCCGGTCGCGGGTCTCGGGGGCGGTGTGGCGGCTGTAGGCGACCGCGACGCGCACCTGCGGGTCCCCGCTGTCCTGCAGGTGGGTCACCATGTCGGTGGTCAGATGAGGGTTGCCGGCCACGGCGTGTAGCACCTCCTTGTCCCCGCTCGCCAGCAGCTGCGTGAACTGGTCGAATGTCAGCGGGATACGACGAGCGATATTGGCCTTGACGGCAGGATCCGCGAGGCAGCGCTCGTAGTAGTTGTCAGGGACGCCCGGGTGCTCGGCTCTGGTGGCTGCAGCACGCACCCCGGGGTCCGGGTCGGTGAGCAGCGCCAGCTGCACGGTGATTGGCCGGTCCCGCCAGGTGGCTGCGACCATTGCGCGCACCTTGGGATCGGAGGCGGCCGCGAGCTCCGTCGGTATTCGGTCGTAGGCCTCGACCAGGTCCTCGATACTCATCGACACCCCGCGCTCCACCATGGTCCGGACAAAGTCCGCGTAGGCGTTGCGGATCGCCGGATCGGGGTGCTCGGCGATCCTGGCGCGCATCGCCGGGGAGACCCGATGCCCGTGCAGGCGCACTGCCGTATCGCTGCCGCCGTGCTTCAGCAGGGCTTCAGTCACCGCATCCGGTAACTGCCCCTTGCGCGTAGCCATTCCGTGTCGGCCAGCGGGGTGCACGGCCAACCGCACCATGACTTCGACTGGGGCGGCGGGATTTCTCCCCAGCCCGGACAGGTGCGGCTGCTTGAGGTGGACCATGTGGCCACGCTATCCGGACTGTCCGCTCAATCGGACAGCCCTGTCCACCCTCCACCATGGTCGGCCGTTGGCAGGCGGACGGCCCTCCGCTCGCCCGCCGCAGGGTCGCCCAAGTAGTGCTGGGCCTCGTTCGGCCACACCACGGTCCGCGGCACGACCCGAGGCAGATCCTCGGCATCGCCCGCCTCCACAACCTCGCCCTCGCCGGTTAACCGAGCGGGCAACACCGGCACGGCACACCCTCACGCATTTTCAAGATCGCTTACGGGACAACCTTCAGACCTCGACTACGTGGGCACCGGGTCCGCGCCGGCGGGCGGCCTGCCCGGCTGGTCGCTGACGGACGTGGCCGTCCCGGCGGACTTCACCGCCGCACTGGCGGTGGCGGAGCCCGACGCGATCACCGGGCCCGGCGTGATCACCCGGCCCGCCGCGCCAGGCCGTTGATCAGACCCAGCCCAATTTGGCTGCCCTGACGCCGAGTTCGAACCGTCCCGAGACCCCGAGCCGGGCCGTGATGTCGGCAACGATGCGCCGTTCGGTGCGGATCGACACCCCGAGCGCCCGTGCGATCGCCACGTCCTTCTCGCCGTCCGCGAGCATCCGCAGTATTGCGCGCTCCTGCGGGGTGGGCCCGACCGGCGGGCCGGCCACGGGGGCGTGGTCCTCCCAGGGCGCCGCGTCCTTCCAGTAGGCCTCGAAGAGGGCGTGCAGGGCCCGGATGACGGGAGGGCTCTGCACGACGACCGCGGTGGGCTGCTCCACCGTGGCCGGGTCCCCCGGGATCACAGCGACGCTCCGGTCGACGATGAGCAGGCGCATCGGCAGGGTCGGTGCGAGCCGGATCTCCCCGCCGCGCGCTCCGGCCCACTTCACGTAGTCGGAGCCGGCCCGGTCCTTGGTGATGCTCTGGAGGAAGAGGCTACGGAACTTCACCCCGCGCAGCATGGCCTGTTCGTTGAGCGGCTGTCCCGCCTCGATCGCCTCGGTGGCCAGGGATCCGACCGGCTGGAAGGAGAGCGCCTCCTCGGTGCAGCGGCTGGCGTAGGTCTCCATGCGGGTGCGGATCTGGTCGATGCCCTGGAGCACCACGGTGTTCTCCGGCAGGGGCCCGGTCCGGTTGGCCGCGTACTCGCTGGCGAGGATGGACAGCGTCGCGCGGGTCTGGGCGATCCGCTCCTGCCGCAGGGCCAGTTCCTGTTGTTCGTGATGGAGCATCATCTCCAGGCCCAGGTCGGGGCTTACCGCCCTGACGCTGTCGGGTTGTTCCCATGACGGGCGTAATAAGGAGAGCGAGATGAGCCTGTCGGTGCAGGCCCGGACCTGTGGTTCGGTCATGGACAGGCGCCGGGCGAGTCTGGCGCTGTCGTGCTCGTGGTGCAGGAGGACCGCTCGATAGACCGCGAGCGTTCCGGCATCCAAGGCCAGCGATTCACTCATGTGTGTCTCCCCGTGGCGCCGCAGGACAACGCCCGTCTCCCGGATCCGCCCGGCCGGCCGGGCAAGCGACCATCCCACGCTCGAGGTGTTCGGGTCTTGTAGGAAACGGCGTACGCGCCCGGCCTCACCGACAAGTGCCCCATGGCGCCGCTTGGTTGGCAGGGGGCTGCATGGCAGCGGGATGCAGATCACATCTGCTGACTGGGGTTCTGCCCGGTGCTTCTCTTGAGGCACGGCACCGCAGGCCCGGTCACGAGGACCGGCTCCCCTGCGCCGGATCCCCCTCACACCCGCAGGAGATGTCATGACAGCCTCGCGCACCCACCTCGTACGATGTGCGGCCCTGGGCCTCGCCGCGACGGCGCTGCTCCTCACCACCGGGGCGGTGCACGCCCCCGCCGGGCGGACCGCCGGCGCCGCCGCGTCCCTTCGTGCGGCGGGCGAGCCGACCCCGGACGACTTCATCTGGCTCCTCCCCGCGAAGGAGCACAACGGACCACGTGACGCCGGTTCGGCGCGTGTTTGATCCCGACGCCCCGCCCGGCGGGATGGTCGCCCTGGTCGTCGACGGATACGGACCCGTCGGCCGGCTGGTGTGCGCACGCCTCGGCGCGGAGGGGATGTCGATCGCGGTCGTCGGCGGCTCGGCCCACCGGGCGAGCCTGTTCTGCAAGGAACTGGCGGCCCGCTACGTGCGGGCCCTGCCCTATCTGGTGGACTCGGCCGAGGAGTCGAGCGTCGAACAGCTGGTCGCCGATGTGACCGGGGACCTGGGCCGGATCGACGCCCTGATCGACCTGGCCCCGGACCGGAGCACTCCGCACACCCTCCTCGACACCGCGGAACGGTCCCTGCGGGCCCGCGGCCGGTCGGGCCGGGTCCTCCTGCTCGCCGCCGGGGACTGCGTCTCGGGCGAGCACATCTCGGCCACGGTGCTGATGCTGCTGGCGCCGCAGAGCCACGGCCTGACCGGGCGGGTCCTGGAGTCGAAGCAGACCGCCGGGAGTTGACCGGCGCAGGCCCCTTCCGACGGAAGGACATCCGTATGGACGCCTTGTCATGCCCTCATGCCGCGAGGGGGACGGTACGGGCGCACCCGCACCCGAACCTCCGCCCCGGAGTGCTGGGCTACCGCGGCATCCGGCTGCGGGCCGGCCCTCCCTGCCGACACCGGGAAGCACCCGTGGCCGCCGTGCGCGTGCTGATCCTCCTGGAAGGGAGCATCCTGCTGGGCGGCGGACCGGGCACGCCCACCGTCCCGGAGGAGTTCACCTCCCCGGTCCGCGGCCTGGGCGCGTCGGGGTTCGAGAGCGAGCACGCGGAAGGCCTGTTGGGCGTCGAGGTGCTGCTCGTCCCCTGGGCGGCGTTCACGCTCTTCGGTTCCGCACCGCAGCAACCCGGCTGTTCTGCCGCCGAGTTGTCGGAACTTTCGAGCACCCTCGACGTGGGACTCCGCGACGGCCTGTACGGGGCTGCGGACTGGCCGGCGCGATTCGCCGTGCTGGACGCGGTACTCGGCCGCTCGCTCCTGCTCGGCTCCGGGCCCGCGCCCAGGGTGGTGGACGCCTGGAGCCGACTGTCACGGTCGGCGGGCACGGTTCCGATTCCCGAGCTCGCCCGCGCCGTGGGCTGGTGCCAGAGCCAGTTGCAGCGCCGCTTCCTCGAGCAGATCGGCGTGACGCCCAAGACCGCCGCCCGGATCCTGCGCCTGGAGCGCGCGATGCGCCTCCTCTCCGAGGGCAGGCCGGCGGCGGCGGTGGCGATCGCCGGGGGATATTACGACCAGGCCCATCTGAGCCGCGAAATGAAGGCCATGACCGGCCACCCTCCCCGCTCTTTCCAGAGCCGGGTTACGGAATACGATTTTTTACAAGACCGGCGCCTGCCAGGCCCGGCAGAGTACTCCTCGGAAGGGCTGGCCGGATAAACACCAAACAGCCTCCCCTTTCCTCTTCAGGACCAGAACTACCAAACAAAGGAGTGACACCATGTTCAAGAAGTTCGAAGCCATGGGAAGCAGCCTGCTGGAGCGCTTCGTCCCCAAGGTCGAGGCCTCCGCCTGGTGCAAGACGGGCACCTGGAGCTACTGCTACCAGTGCTCCAACTACGCGAACCCCGCCTGCACCGCGTACTGCTGCAACAGCTGGGACAACTGCACCAAGGTGCAGTGCCACAAGTAGGAACGCACTCCGGCGCGGCAAGTCGATGAGAAGCACGGCCGACTGCTGCCGGCGGTAATGGAACACCTTGGCCCGGGGCGACGGAAAGGATCGAATTCCGCCACCCCGGGCCGGGTAGCCCAGTCAAGGAGCGCAGTCAAGGAGCGCAGACCGTGCATTACCTCAGTATCGGAACAAGATTCCTCATCGGCGTGGTCTTTCTCATTTCGTTCTGCAGCAAGGCGAAGCCGGCGGCTTTCGGGGAATTCGCGGACTCATTGCGGGACATGCGGCTCGTTCCCGCGCGCAGGGTGCGCCCGGTCGCCGCGGCGGTCGTCGCGGCCGAGGCCGCGACCGTCCTGCTCGTCTCGGTGCCCGCCGCCGGCGGCGCCGCGTTCACCATCGCCGCCGCCCTGCTGGCGGTCTTCACCGGCGCCATCGCGCTCACCGTGCGGCGAGGTGCGGCGACCCCCTGCAGGTGCTTCGGAGCCTCCAAGGCTCCCCTCGGGGTCCGGCACATCGTGCGCAACCTGGCCCTGGCGGCCTGTGCGGTGTTCGGCGCCGTCACCACCCTGATGCCCCCGGGGCGGGCCGCGGTCGGCGGGACCCTCGTGGCCGCGGCCGCCGGCACCCTGGCGGGCGTTCTCGTCACCGTACTGGACGACCTGTACGGACTGTTCCTCAGCACCACCACCCAGCCTGTCAGCCCCGTCAAGGAGACCGGTCATGGCCTATCTGATCGCCGCAGTCGTGTTCGTGGGGGCACTGTGTTCCCTGGATCTGATCCTCACGCTGGGCGTGGTCAAACGACTGCGCGAGCACAGTGAGATCATCGCCGCCGGAGGCGGAGCGGGCGGCGAGCCCCCGCTCATCGAAGTGGGCGAGCCGATCGGGGACTTCTCCGCGCTCACCCTGGAGGGCCGGCCGCTCGGTCAGGACGCGCTGAGCGACGAGACCGTGGTGGCGTTCTTCTCCACCACCTGCGGGCCGTGCAAGGCCAAGCTGCCCTCGTTCGTCGAGTTCGCCGAGGCGGTCTCGCTCACCGGACGGCGCCCCGTGGCCGTGGTCGTGGACGATGTCAACGAGCCGGAGGCGTTCGTCGAAGCCCTGGGCCCGGTCGCCGACGTGGTCGTCGAGCGCTCCGACGGAGCCCTGTGCACGGCCTTCCGGACGGAGTCGTACCCCACCATCCTGCGGGTCGCCGCCGATGCCACCGGCGCGCTGGTGGTCACGGCCAACAAGGTGGCGCTGGATCTGCCGGCCGCCGTATCGGCATGAAGGCGGCCCCGGGCGCCGAAGGGCCCCGGCCCGGCGCCGGCCCGCGGGGCGCGGTCGCCGCGTTCCGCCTGGCCGGCCGGGCGGCGCCCCTGACCCTGGCCCTGTACACCGTGCTCGTGCTGGCCGCCGGGGTGCTCCCCGTCGCGGTCGCCCTCCTCACCAAGATACTGCTCGACCGCCTGGCCTCCGCCGGCGCCACCGGATCGCTGGCCGGGCCTGGATCCGGGCTGGTCGCCGCCGGCCTCCTCATGGGAGCCCTGCCCCAGGTGACCCAGTACCTCCGGGCCCAACTCGACCGCCGGTCCGGACTCCTCGCCCAGGAGCGGCTGTTCACCGCGGTCGAGGGGTTCACCGGTCTGGGCCGCTTCGAGGATCCGCGGTTCATCGACCGCATGCGGATCGCCCGGCAGGTCGGCGGAACCTCGCCCAACCAGGCGATCGACGGGATCCTCGGCGCCGGCCGGGCCGTCCTCACCGTCTCGGGCTTCATCGGCGCCCTGGCCGTGGTCAACACCCCGCTGACCGTGCTGATGGTCGTGGCGGGGATACCGACCGTCGTCGCCGAGGTCGCGCTGTCCCGGCGCCGGGCCCGGATGTTCTGGGAGGTCGGGCCCGTGGAACGGCGGGAGTTCTTCTACAGCGACCTGCTGTCCCGGGTCGCGGCCGCCAAGGAGGTCCGGCTGTTCGGCACCGGGCCCTTCCTGCGCGAGCGCATGCTGAAGGAGCGCCGGACGGCCGACGCCGCGCGCCGATCCATGGACCGGCGCGAAGTCGGCGTCCAGGGCGGGCTGTCGCTGCTGTCGGCAGTGCTCTCCGGTACGGGCCTGCTGTGGGCCATCAACTCCGCACGCCACGGGGCCTTTTCCGTCGGCGACGTCACCATGTTCGTCGCGGGGATCGCCGGAGTGCAGGGCGGACTCGCCTCGCTGGCGGGGGAGATCGCCCGGCTGCACCAGGCGCTGACCATGTTCGGCCACTACCTCGCCGTGACCGGAACGGGCCCCGATCTGCCCCAGCCGGCCGAGCCGCTCCCCCTGCCCGCGCTGCGCCGCGGAATCGAGCTGCGCGACGTGTGGTTCCGGTACTCCGAGGAGCACCCGTGGATCCTGCGGGGCGTCGACCTGTGGATCCCGCACGGCACAGCGCTCGCCCTCGTCGGTCTCAACGGGGCAGGGAAGTCCACGCTGGTCAAACTGCTCTGCCGGTTCTACGACCCGACACGCGGGGCGGTCCTGTGGGACGGGGTCGATCTGCGCGAGGTGGCCCCCGCCGACCTGCGCCGGCGCATCGGGGCCGTCTTCCAGGACTACATGGAGTACGACCTCAGCGCAGGCGAGAACATCGCCCTGGGCGATCTCGGCGCGCTCGATGACCCGGAACGGATCCGAACCGCCGCCGAGCGGGCCGGAATCCACGAGAAGCTCACCGAACTCCCCCACGGATACGAGACCTTGCTCTCCCGCGAGTTCTTCTCGGAGGTGGACAAGGAGGACCCGGAGACCGGGGTCGTCCTGTCCGGCGGCCAGTGGCAACGTCTTGCGCTGGCCCGGGCGTTCCTCAGGGACGGTCGCGACCTGATGATCCTCGACGAGCCCTCGGCCGGACTCGACGCGGAGTCGGAACACGAGATCCACACCTCGCTGCGCCGTCATCGCGGCGGCCGGACCAGCCTGCTCATCTCGCACCGGCTCGGCGCCGTACGGGATGCCGACCTGATCGTCGTCCTGGCCGAGGGCCGCATCGCGGAGCAGGGCGACCACGCCCAACTGGTCGCCGCCGAAGGCCGGTACGCCCGGCTGTTCTCCCTCCAGGCGGCCGGCTACCAGCACCAGACGGTCGACCATGAGGACGCCGACGACAGCACCGTGCCGATGATGCCGATAGGAGGACCCCGGTGAACCCCGACGGCACGGGCCCTCTCGACGACGAGGTACCGGGCGGCCCCACCGGCCCCCTCGACGACCTGGTACCGGGCGGCCCCTCCGGCCCGCTGGCCGAGGACCCGGAGGTCCGCGGTCGCCGGATCCGGCGCGCCAGAAGGCGCGGCGCGGCCGGCTGCGCCGCGCTCGGCGCCGGAGCCTTGGCCCTCCTCGCCACCCGCGGGGCCGGTGCGGCGGTGTTACTCGCCGCCCCGGCGGCGCTGGCGGCCCTGGCGCTGGCCGTGTCCGCACTGCTGGGACGCCTGCTGGTGGTGGTGCGGGTACGAGGCGCCAGCATGGAGCCGACCTACCGGGACGGCGACCGCGTCCTCGTACGGCGCCGCGGCCCGATCGGGGTGGGCGCGATCGTGGTGATGGAGCAGCCGGGACGGCACATGACCTGGACCGGGGCGCCCGTCACGGGCACGGCCGGCGCGGCGGAGATCGCACACCGGGAATGGCTCATCAAGAGGGTCGCGGCGGTTCCCGGCGACCCGGTGCCCCGCGCCGGCATCCCCGCGCTGGCCGGGGCGGTAGAGGAGCGCGTACCGAGGGGCCGGCTCGTCCTGCTCGGCGACAACCCGCGGGTCAGCGTCGACTCCCGGCGGGTGGGCTACTTCCCGGCCGGCCGGATCCTGGGAACGGTGCTGCGCACGCTGCCCCGTTGACGCCCATCGCCCCTTCGCCGCACCTACGTCGCTCCGCCACTCCGTCGCACCTTCGCCACTCCGTCGCACCTTCGCCACTCCGTCGCCCTTCGCCACTTCGTCGACCGTCACGCAACGAGGAGTACGGCCATGGCACTCAGCCTGTTCGACACCGGCACCCGCGCCGTCCGGGAGTTCGTTCCCCTCCACCCCGGCGAGGCGTCGATCTACGTGTGCGGTGCGACGGTCCAGTCCCCTCCCCACATCGGGCACATCCGCTCTGCCGTAGCCTTCGACGTCCTGGCGAGGTGGCTGGCGCACGGCGGACACACGGTCACGCTGTGCCGCAACGTCACCGACATCGACGACAAGATCCTGGTCAAGGGCGCCGCGGAGGGAGTTCCGTACTGGCAGGTGGCCCAGCGCAACGAGCGGATCTTCAGGGAGGCGTACGACGCGCTCGGCTGCCTCCCGCCGACCGTCGAACCGCGGGCCACCGGGCACGTACCCGAAATGATCGTCCTGATCCGGGAGTTGATCGCGCGGGGCCACGCCTACGCGGCGGTCGGAGACGTGTTCTTCGACGTCGGCTCGGACCCGGCCTACGGCGGGCTGTCCGGGCAGCGGCCCGATGCCCTGCTGTCCGCACGCCCGTCGGCCGCCACGGCCACGACGCCCGCGACGGCCGTGGCCTCCGGCAAGCGGGATGCCAGGGACTTCGCCCTGTGGAAGGCGGCCAAACCGGGAGAGCCCTTCTGGGAGACGCCCTGGGGGCCCGGGCGCCCGGGCTGGCACCTGGAGTGTTCCGCGATGGCCCACCGGTACCTCGGGGAGACCTTCGACATCCACGGCGGGGGCATCGACCTCCTCTTCCCGCACCACGAGAACGAGCGGGCCCAGTCCCGGGCCGCCGGGCACGCGTACGCCCGCTACTGGCTGCACAACGCGTGGGTCACGCTCGGCGGCGAGAAGATGTCGAAGTCGCTCGGCAACTCCCTGCTGGTCTCGGAGATCCTGGCCCACCACCGTCCGGTGGTGCTCCGCTACTACCTCGCGGTCCCGCACTACCGCTCCACGGTGGAGTTCACCGACGCCGCGCTCCAGGAGGCCGCGACCGCCTACGAGCGAATCGAGAGCTCCGTACGGAGGGCCGCGGAACGCCTCGGCGCACCGGCCACCTCCCCCGGCGCCCGCCTGCCGGCGCAGTTCGCGGCCGCCCTCGACGACGACCTCGGCGTGCCGCAGGCGATCGCGGTGGTCCACCAGCACCTACGGGAGGGCAACTCCGCCCTGTCCGACGGCAACGAGGAGCGGGCCGCCGCCCTCTTCGCCGGAATCCGCTCCATGCTCGACGTCCTCGGCCTCGATCCGCTCGCCCCGCAGTGGGCGGCTTCCCCGACGGCGGTCCCCAGCGATCTCCTCGGCACCCTGAGTGGCCTCGTGGAGCTGGCCCTCGACGAGCGCCGGCTCGCCCGCGGCCATCGAGACTACGCGGCGGCCGACCGCATCCGCGACCGGCTGCTCGCCGCCGGCATCGACGTGGAGGACACCCCGGACGGCCCCCGCTGGGGACTCGGCTCCCCGGCCCGCCCGACAGCGATGACCGCCCCGGCACGGTGACCGCCCCGAACTCGTAGAGCGAGTAGCCCCAGGCGGTGCCGCGCGCGGTCAGGTTCTGCCGTACGTAGCGGGCGGTCGCCGACACGTTGATCGTGTCGATGTCACCGTTGCCGGTCGTGGTGGAGTGGACGGTGCGCCAGTTGGCGCCGTCGTCCGAGACCTGCACCTCGTAGGACTTGGCGTAGGCGGGGTCCCAGACCAGCTGAAGGGTGCGGATCGTCACTGTACGTCCAGCACCGCGCTCACCACAGCACGAAGATCCAGAGCTGCCACACGCCACCTCGCCGACCACTGACTCTCTCGTGTCGCCCGTCACCAGGGCGCAGCCTTTGATGCTGGAAGCGTCTGCTTTGATCAGCCCTATGACGGACTGGTCTCTGCTCATCCATGCCTACGGCACCGCCGAAGACGTGCCCGGCCTCCTGCAGGCAGCCGGGCCCGACCCGGAGGGTCCCGCGTGGAACGAGCTCTGGTCCCGCCTGTGCCACCAAGGAACGGTCTACCCCGCGAGCTACGCCGCCCTGCCCGCGCTCGCCGAGAAGGCGCGGCAGTTGACGGCTGCAGACCGAGCCATGCCCTTGCTCTTGGCGGCTTCCATCGTCGCCAGCACCGACCGGCCCTACGAGACGCCTGATCCACAAGACGCCTGGGCTGCCGAGATCGCTGAGCTGATCGAACTGGTGGAGCAGGCACTGCACCATCCGTCGCTGACCGACAGCCCAGGTCGCTACGTGGAACTGCTGGAAGCCCTGCTGGCTTTCGAAGGAGTCCAGGTGTGGGGGGAAGAACTGCACGGTCTCAGCGGTGAGGAGTTCGAGGTTCCCTGCCCTGAGTGTGCGGCCGAGAACTTCGTGGTGTTCGGCGAGCACGGCTACTTCTCAACGACCGACGCCTTCTACATGAACGAGGCCGCTGCGCACCGTAGGGAGTTGCAGCCCGCAGCCCCCTCCTCCATGGAAGGGATGGCCGAGCGGCTCCACGCGCGAGCTCTCGCCGATGGCCAGCACGAAGTCGCGAGCCAGCTGACCTACGTCTTCGGCAGTGCGTACTGCGCGGAGTGCGACGCCCTCTTCCGCGTCGATCACGCCATCGTGGCCCGCTGGAGCAGCTGACCTGCGACGCGCCACTGACGAAACCCTGCGCCTCACTGACATCTACTGGCTCTGGCCCACATTCGATGAATCGGTAACTGGTCGTGGGGTCCCGTTGCCGCGGGGCCGGAGGCAGGTAGGACCCGGATGGTCGCGGTTGCGTAATCAGTCGAGTGCGCGAGCCATCACTCAGTGACGATCCGGGTCAACCGGATCTTTGATCGTCACCGAACGGCCTCGGGGTGCTTCGTGCTGCATGCTCCGTCCGCAGGCAGTGATGTCTGCTGTGCTCGCGTGTTCCTGCCAGATTTGAAGGACGTACAGATTCAGGGCGTCGGCGACTTGGCCAAACGCCGTGGAACTCCTACGCCATGATCCTGGCCGGCTACGGCCACGGGTAGCCCAGTTCCTCAGGGTTGTAGCCTCCGCAAAGCTCGGCGGTGGCACGGGGGTCGCCTGCGGTCAGTAGCGATTCAAGGTGCTCCACCTGGACGGATGGGACCTCTGCGGAGACCGGGAGGGTCACCAGGAACTGTGCCCAGGGCAGATCTGTATCGGCCCGGTTCGGGGGATGCCTCAGGATGACGTCGATCCGATCAGGTTCCGTGGTGCGGGAGGCCCAGACGTCATCCAACTCGCACTCCCACCTGGCGAGCCAGTCCCCGCGGTCCCTCAGCCCTGCCTCGAGCAGCCGCGCCACCACTGCTGCCGGCCACTCCCAGCTGCGGTCCTCTCCGGCTCGCAAGACCTCGACTTCGTACTGGTCTGCGGCGAAACGAAGTTCCGGCAGGTCGAGGTCTTGATGGGCCAGGTCGCGCCAGCCGACCCAGACGACGTGATCCCTGTCGCGCCTGACCGTCGTATATAGGGCGCCGCAGCACTCCTCCACGCCGCACCCAGACCAGGCGAGACGAACCTCGTGGGGCGTCACTGCGGCACGCAGCGGCGCGGTGACGCCGAGCAGATACCGCGGGCCTACTCCCAGGTACCGGAGGCCACCCACCCTGCCGGGGAAGGGCACGTCGGCCAGGAAATCCCGGCCATTGACGATCGGGCGGACCTCTATGCCGCCCCTGCCTGGCGGCGGGCACACGATGCTCAGGCTGAGAAGGTCCGGTCCCATGGTCATCGCGCAATGATCGCGGAGACGCCTCGCAACTGTCATGTGAAATTCGTGTGGGCTCAGCTGAGGGCAGTAGTTCGGGCCGCTCTCCTGCTCGAGAGGGCCAGCCTCCTCGGCTTCGAACTCTCGACGCCGTGGAGTGTGCGGGTGAGGTCCGCCAGCTGCCTGAGGATCGCGGCCTGTACGTCCTCGACGGATGCGTCGGCGGGCACGGGCACCCTGCCGCAGGCGCCGCCCGCACCATCCGTGGTGAACGCGTACGGCCACACGCCCTCCGCGGCACTCACCAGGACGATCTCTCTCGGTATACCGAGAGAGGCGCTCTTCTTCTTCGTCTTGGGTCGTCTCGGCACGGTGTCATCCAAACCCATGGACGTGCGCGGGCAGCACCCCGTCGTCGAGCCACCCAACGGACTCCACCACGGAGCGGTCCCTCGCCGCTGCCGGGTGCGCCCTCTGGCCGCGTAGGTGACAACGGACTCTGGTCCACTTCTTGTGGGGGCTCACGGACAATGATGTCAGTGGTGTTTGGTGGGATGGCGCTCTGCTGTTGATCTGCTGGGAGGCCTTGTGACTCAGTGACCGGGCGGCGGCGTCCTGCGGCCCCGGCGCTTCTTGAGCGCAGGTCCTGCACGCGGCGATGTCAGTGTGGGCGGTTAAGATCCGCTGTCCGGTTGTCCGATCGGACGGGGTGGGTCGGCGGTGGGGGCTGGGATGAGCGTGCATTTGCGGGGAATCGCATCGGAGTTGGCGGGGGTGCTGTGGCGGGAGCACACCATGTACCGGGACCGTGAGGGCGGGGTCGTCATCCGCGGCGAGCACGTGCAGCGATGGATCAGCCTGGCGCCCGCCGGCGGACCGGGTGAGGTCCGGGTGCGGGTCGGCCGGATACTGGAGGGCGGTACGACGGCCCCCGCACGCGCCGAGGCCGTCGCGAGCCTGTCCGTCGGGCCGGCGGAGCTGGCCACGGTGTGCCGTCGGCTGCTCGCCGAGGCGTCGGTCGATGCGACCACCGCTCCCCGGCCGGGCCGGGGCCGACGTACTCCCCGACGGGACCGCCACACCGGCTCAAGCTCGTGGCTGGTAGTGCTCGCCGTGGCCGGAGCCATCGTCGGGATCTACCTGGCCCGGGCGTCCGGGACCCTCTGACGCGTCGGCCACCAGGACCGGCTCGCCGACTGGAACGAGCCCCCCGGACCACGCACCTGGACGAAAACAGCCGATGTCGGCAGCAAGCGACTCACTGCCACGGCTTTGACTGCGCCCTGGGTTGCCCGCTTCGGGACGATGTCGAGCTCCCTGCGGAGAGTGCTCAACATCGTCGATGCGCACCACCGCACCCGCCGCATGGCATTGGGTCCACTCAGTAGTCGGCCTCCCGGCCGCGGTGCGATGTGGGTGGCTGTGGGTGGTGCGCTTGCTGGTCGTCCTGGCGCACCAAGCGCTCAGCGTCGGCGTCGTCCGGTTCGGCGTAGCGGGTCACGCGGGTGCGGGAGTCGTCAGCCGCTTTGTTGAACACGCCCTGACGATGGCGCAGCCGCTCGACTGTGAGATCGAGAGCTTCCACATCCGTGCGGGATTTCCGCAAGGCCCGCAGCGCCTTCATGTCGATCGCCTCCCGGGGTCGGACCTCCGGCTCATGGTCCTCGAGGTCGGCGTCCGGGGGTACGGGTAGCTGCTCGGGCATAGCGGCCTGCTGGTGCGCGGTGACGTCGTACGCACGGTCCCACACGACGGTGGTGCGCAGCGTCTCCGGCACCAGCGCACCGGTGAGTACGTCTCGCTCGTACTGCAGCGGGATCCGGGGAATGTCCCCGTCCCGCTCCCCCGCGTCCGGGGCCCGGCTGACTTGCCGGGATCGGCCGGGGGTAGCCGGTCCGGGTCGGGTACGGGGGTGGGCGGCTGCGGGCGGGCAGGTCGGATGGAGCCCAGCGTGCGGTGCAGAGGCGGCGGTCCTTCAGCAGGCCGATCTTGGTCTTCGGCTCGCTGATGGCCAGGCAGTAGGTGGTGATGGCGGTGGCCACGATCTCCTCGTTCAGGCCATCTCGCAGCGGCGGCCGCGCCGGACGAGAGCAAGGTGGAATCCGGAAGCGGCCCTACTCGACAACGATGTCGTTGCAGGGCTTCGCCGGCGAGGCCACCGCGCTGCGAGCATCGCGCCAGCGGGCCACCTCGCCCTCGACGCCGCCCTTGGCGAGCGCGCTGTAGCCGGCCCATGGGCGCGGGTCGTTGTCGTCCATGTCGGTAAGGCCCACGACGTACTGGCGGCCCGGCTCGAGAACGACGTGCACTGGGTCATCGTGCACCGGCTCGCCCTTCGGGGTGACGCCCTGCGTCACGGTGAACGACTCGGGCACGGCGCCTTGCAGCGCCCGCAGGAGACGTACTTCGCTCGAACGGTAGGCGCTCCCCGACTCCTCCCACGACCTGGTGGTCCGTACGGCCTCCACCACGGCCAGGCGCTCGAACTCGTCCGCGACGACCGCGTCCTTCGACAGATCCACGTCGCACACCGCGTGGCTCGTGCTCTCCGCACTGGCTAGCGCATACCAGCCGCCGCCGGCAAGGAACACCCCGGACACGATGCCGGCCACCATCCACACACGAGCACTCATCATCAGCCCCGCAGCCCCGTGTACCGGATCTCGCCCGCGTCCACGGAGCTGAACGACGTGGACTCCGACTCGCCCTTGAGGCACGGCGCCGGATCCACGGCGTGCGCCGGGCCGGGGGCGAGGAGCAGGAGCGCGGCGGCGGCCGATAGCGCGGAGAGGGGACGCTGCACCCTGTCCACGGTAGGGGCTCCGTATGCGGGGACGATCGTTTCAGCGCCGGGGCCCGGAAGGCATATTGCCTTCCGGGCCCCGGCATCGACGCCTACGGTCCCGGCGGGCCCTCCTCCAGAGCATCACGCTTCACCTCGGTGTCGCACTGCCACACGAGCTCCGCTCGGACATCGCCCTGCGGGACGGCCGCTCCGTCGGCCAGGCCGACCAGGTTGGAGTACCCGCTGACCTGCCGAGAGCGGTTCACGCCCTTGCACGCCAGCACGGACTTCGCTATGCAGCTTGTGGCAGCAGCTTGGTCACCCCGTGACAGCCAAGATCAGCATCACTATGCAGTGAGAAGCAGGGACAACCGCGCGGGCCCGGCTGACGCCCAACCAGTGCCGCCTACCCACCCATTCACACACGGCCGCCCCTGACTCAGGAACGCCCGACCGCAGGGACGGGTCGCAGCGGTGGGCGGAGGCCTGCGGTGATGACCGCGAGCATGCGCTGCGCGGCGCCGCGGTCCTCTCCGGCGGCGCCTGCCACGGCGGTCACGAGGGCGAGGACCTCGGGCCAGGACAGTGCCGGGTCGACCAGGCCCTGCTGCTGCGCGCGGATGAAGAGCGGCTCGGCGGCCGCACTGATGCGCTCGTGCCACTCGTCCACCTCCGCGGTCGACTCGTCGGGCGCGAGTGCGTAGGCGGCGATGAAGATGTCACGCAGGCCCCGGCTGGCCAGCATGTGTTCCACGACGGCACCGAACCAGGCGAACAGGGCATCGGCGTCGCCTTTCTCGGCCCGCGTCCGGGACTCGGCGCAGAGCGCGTCGATGGTTTGGGCATAGACGGCGCTCACCAACAGCCGGCGGGTCGGAAAGTGCCGGTACAACGTCGCGTTCGCGACGCCGGCACGTTCCGCGATCAGGTCGAGGGAGGCGTCGCCACCGGCTTCGTGGAAGACCTGGGACGCGGCGTCGAGCAGCCGCGCACGGTTGCGCTGGGCGTCCTGGCGAGTGGGTCGGCCTGTCATCTCACTCCCGTTGCTTATCCGGGGACTGTCCTCGTATTGTGGCACGGACAGAAAACCGGGGACACTCCCCGTTTACTGGAAGGCAGGACTACGCATGTCAACTCCTGGCCCGGCCGAGGTGGTTCACGCCATCAACGCCCTGCGTGCCCGCGGCGAGTTCGACGCCGCCCTGCAGTACATCGCGCCCCTGTCCCTCGATCAGGGAACCGAGAGCGACCGCACGCGGTGGCGCGACAAGTGGGAGAGCATCCTCGCGGGCGTACCCGACTTCGACGTCGCCACGGTGCGCAGTGTCGAGGACGGCGAGTGGGTGGCGAACCACTACCGGATCACCGGCACCCACACCGGGGACTTCTTCGGCCGTCCCCCGACGGGCCTGCGGTTCGAGGTGACGGGGATGGACATGGTGCGCGTCGTCGCCGGGCAACTGGTGGAGCACTGGGTCGTCGCCGAACCCTTCTGACAGGCCACGTCACATCCGCCCCCGACATCTCAGCCGCGCGCGTTCAACCACCTCGCCCCCACCCACACCACACGCCGCCGCATCATCGCCGCACGCCGGCTCGGCGACGAACAGACGGGCCCAGGCTCGGCGGCAAAGGCCAGCCGGCGCACCGGGCAATACACCTAGGGCTTGTCTGGCAAGTGATCAAGAGCTTTGTCGATGCGCAGAAGAGTGCCCTTGTGCCGGATCCACCTGCGGAGGGTCTCCAACTCGCACCGCGCTGCCGGGTCTGCGGTGAGGGCCAGTGCCACGACGCCCGCTTCCGCCACATGAGGGGCTCGGGGATCCTCACCGGAGCGCTGGCCCAGAGAGGTCTCGACGAGTCCGGCGAGGGCGTCGACGATGTCCGGCCCGGCGGGCACGAGCGCGAGGGTCCAGGCGAGCCCGCGCAGTACATGGGAGTTGTGGGCGTCGAAGCGGGTGTTCACGTCGAACGGAAGATGCTGATGGCCCACCAGAGGGACCGTGCGGTCGAGGCCGGCCAACTCGAACCATCGCGGTACTGCCTCCCGTACTGCCTCCGGGCCGATCTCCTCGATCAGGGCCAGGGAATCCCGTCGCCATCTCGCCGACGGCGCGCTCGCGGTCGCCGGAGCGGCGTGGGACAGTAGCCGAACCCACGGCTCACCACCCACGCCGGCGTCCTTGAGCGCCTGGTCGGCCCAGACCTCCCCGGAGTTGAGTGGCGGACCGGGCCAGCGCCCCACGACCTCGCGCAGGCCGACCTGGGCCGCGTTCACCGACGCCTGGGTGCGCCGGAATCCGGGCAGCGTCGCCGCCGCCATGGTACGACGGAAGGCGGCCAGGACCGCCGAGCCGGGTATGCGCCCGGCCGCGAGCTCCGCGTCGGCCAGCTCCCAGATCCGGTGATGCGACCAGACCACGTACTGGTCGCCCAATGCGGCGAGCTGTGACGCACGCTCGGCGGCCAGAATCCCACCGTCCAGGCCGCGGGCCACTCCGGAAGCAACCATGAGTAGTTCCGTGCGGAGGTAGTCGACGTCCCGCCTGAACTCCTCAGCCGTCCAGTCGTTCTCCACGCGCGCGTGCCACTCGGCCCACAACGCAGCCAGCTCCAGACGGTCGCAGTCGGGCAGTGCCCGCAACAGGTCCATGTTCTCGACGCCGACCCCCGTCATCGAGCCGTTCGCGCAGGCGGCCCGCATCACCGCACGTGACAGCTCGCGCAGCTCACCACGCCCGGCGAGTGCTTTGTACGTTGCCGCCTGTTCGACCAGCACCTCAGTGTTCTGCAGCCATCCGCTCATGATCCGGAATATAGAAGAGCGCACTGACACCGACGCCGAAGCCTCGTAAGCAGCGGCCCGGTTCGTCCCGTGACACCTCCACGCCCGTCCGCGTTCGGTCAGCCACCTGCCCAGGCCGTCTATGCGTGGTCCGACCGGTGGGAGGCGGGCGAAACGTGGGCGGACTGCAGGTGATCATTTGTCAGACAGATCCTAGCGCCACGCGGTGGAGTGCGGGATCAACCGCCTCAAGAGGTACCGTGCCGTCGTAGTGATCAACGAGTGGTAGTGACTTGCCGTGGCGCGATGCGGGTGGGGAGCAGTTCTCGCAGGAGTTCCGCGATGAGGTCAGGCTGCCCGACAAACGGGGAGTGGCCTGTCTGCCATTCGCGCACGTCGGCGCAGCGGGAGGCCATGGTCCGCTGGAGGCCGGGGTCGATAGCCCGGTCCTGTGCGCAGATGACGTAGGTCGAGGGGGTTTCCTTCCAGCTGTGGTGCTGGGGGACTCCTCGTCCGCAGCCCGGGGCTTGTGCACGCAGCAGGCCGACCGCCTGCGCGGCGAGGGGTTCAGGACAGTCGCCGTAGAGGGTGCCGACGGCCAGGTCGGGGTGCAGGGTGGTCGAGCCGTCCGGCTCGGCGACGATGGCGCCCTTGAGCTGTTGGGACGCACCGCCCAGGCTGGCCGCGCTCTCGTCGGCATCGAGCACGAACGCTGCCAGGTAGACCAGGTGTGCTGCTCCGCGGATCCCTGTGATCACCGACCCTCCGTAGGAGTGGCCGAGGACGAGCGGGGGCTCGGGCAACGCGTCGATGACGGCTTGGACGGCGCCGGTGTCAGCGGCCAAAGAGCCGCGGTGGAGCTCGGGTACAGCGACCTCGGTTCCGTCGGTCCGCAACCGTTCCGCCAACACCGCAAAGTGCTCGGGACGGTGATACAGGCCGTGAACAAGCACCACAGCAGCCAACCCGTCTGTCTCCTCAGGTCCGACACCAGACCGGTGAGCCTAGCCCCGAACCAAAGCCCCCTCACCTGGGGTCAGTCCCCGCGCAGCTCGGCGGCCACCGGGCCCTCGCCGTGCACCTGCAGGCGGCCTGCCCTGACGGCCTGTGCCAGGCCGAGCGTGCCGTCGCCCAGCTCCCGGCAGGTGTCGGCGTCGAGTACGAGGCGGGCGTCCGCCGCGGTGGCGGGCCCGTGCCCGTAGACGGGCCCGTCCCCCTGGGCCGGGCCGAGGCGGACGTGGAACACGCCCTCGTCGAGGACCACGTCGACCACGGCAGGGCCCTCGGTCGCCGGGAGGCGGTGCAGCAGGGGGAGGGCGTACCAGTGCGCGCGCAGCGCGTCGGTAGGGCGGCGTTCGGCGAGGTCGGGGGCGCCCCATGCGGCGAGTGCCGTGAGTACGGGCAGCAGTCCGGCGCCGCGCGCGGTCAGCTCGTACACGGTCGCGGGGGCCGGCGGCGGCAGTTTGCGGCGGGTCGCCAGGCCCTGCGCCTCCATGTCCTTGAGCCGGCCGGCGAGTACGTCCGTGGAGACTCCGGGCAGGTCGGCGTGGAGGTCGGTGTACCGGCGGGGGCCGGCCAGCAGCTCCCGGACGATCAGCAGGGTCCAGCGGTCCCCTACCGCGTCCAGGGCGCGGGCCGAGGCGCAGTACTGGTCGTAGCTTCGGCGGCGTGGCTGACGAGGTGACATGCAGCGCAGTCTAGACAAGATGTTGGACTTTCCAAGCTCTCACTTGGTAAAACCAAGTAGAAAGTCCGAGGTGCGGGAACGGCAGTAACAGGGAGGGCACGGCATGGAGTTCCGACAGTCGAGCAAGCTCAGCGAGGTCTGCTACGAGATCCGGGGCCCGGTGATCGAACACGCCAACGCGCTGGAGGAGGCGGGCCACAGCGTGCTGCGCCTGAACACAGGCAACCCGGCCGCCTTCGGCTTCGAGGCGCCGGAGGAGATCGTCCAGGACATGATCCGGATGCTCCCCAAGGCCCACGGGTACACCGACGCGCGCGGGGTGCTCTCCGCCCGCCGGGCCGTCGTCCAGCGCTACCAGGCCATCGGCCTGACCGATGTGACGGTGGACGACGTCTTCCTCGGCAACGGCGTCTCCGAGCTGGTCTCCATGGCCGTCCAGGCACTTCTGGAGGACGGGGACGAGATCCTCATCCCCGCGCCCGACTTCCCGCTCTGGACCGCCGTGACCACCCTCGCGGGCGGCAAGGCCGTGCACTACGTCTGCGACGAGTCCGCCGACTGGTACCCGGACCTCGACGACATGGCGTCCAAGATCACGGACCGTACCAAGGCCATGGTCATCATCAACCCGAACAACCCCACGGGCGCCGTCTACCCCCGGGAGATCCTGGAGGGCATGCTCGAAGTCGCCCGCCGGCACGGCCTGATGGTCTTCGCCGACGAGATCTACGACCAGATCCTGTACGACGACGCGGTCCACCACAGCGCCGCCGTCCTCGCCCCCGACCTGGTCGTCCTCACCTTCTGCGGGCTCTCGAAGACGTACCGGGTGGCGGGGTTCCGGTCCGGCTGGCTGGTGGTGAGCGGCCCTCGGCAGCACGCGCGCAGCTACTTGGAGGGGCTGACCATACTCGCCTCCATGCGGCTGTGCCCCAACGCCCCGGCCCAGTACGCCATCCAGGCCGCGCTCGGCGGACGCCAGTCCATCAAGGAGCTGACCGCCCCGGGTGGCCGCCTCCTCGAACAGCGCGACCACGCCTGGGAGAAGCTGAACGAGATCCCCGGCGTGTCCTGCGTGAAGCCGAAGGGCGCGCTGTACGCGTTCCCGCGCATCGACCCCAAGGTGCACCCGATCCACGACGACGAGCGGTTCGTGCTCGACCTGCTGCTGCGGGAGAAGATCCAGGTCGTCCAGGGCACGGGCTTCAACTGGCCCCGCCCCGACCACTTCCGGATCCTGACCCTGCCGTACGCCGATGACCTGGACGCGGCGATCAGCCGGATCGGCCGCTTCCTGAGCGGGTACCGCCAGTAGACGAGGTCCGGGGGCCGGGCGGGATGCCCGGAAGCGGACGAGAGCGGCGCTCTCGTCGTCCGGTCCGGACGCGGCCAGAACCTGATCCTGAACCCCTGAACCGGGCCGAGTCGGTCGAGCGGTCACTGTGACCCCTCAGCGAACACCTACGTAGACTTCTCGTTTCGGATGATCAGGCGTTGACCTGTGGCTTTGAGGTTCAGGAACAGGTAGTCGGACGGATTCAGGGAATCGCCTAGCCCTGCCGGTCCAGCCATTCTGAAATCACGCGGTTGGTTTCTTCGGGCATTTCCCCCTGGATCCAGTGACCACAGTCCAGGCCGACCACTTCCACGTTGGGCACGAACTCTGCCAGTCTTTCGAACCTCGGGCTCGCGAAGTCCTGGTCGCCGTAGATCATCAGGGTGGGCTGCTTGATGATCGGGTCCGCGTCCGCCAGCTGGTGCCAGTCGCGGTCGAGGTTCCTGTACCAGTTGATGCCGCCGGTGAATCCCGACGTCTCGAACGCGGAGATGATGACGGCCAGGTCGCTCTCGGTCATGGCAGGCTCACCGAGCGGTGTTTCCGCCTTGGCGAGATTGATGAATGCCATGCCCGGCTCAGGGGGCGCGGGGGGCACGTTCTTCCGGTAGAGGTTGCGGATGAACCGGGAGGTGTTGGCATCGAACACGGCGTCCGCGACACCTGGCTGCCGGTTGAAGTGGACGAAGTAGAAGTCGCCGCCGAGGAAGGTTTCCATGACCTCGATCCACGGCGTTTCTCCGCGTTCCATGTAAGGCAGGCTCAGGTTGATCAGCTTGTTCACCCGGTCGGGGTGCAACTGGGCCAGGCTCCAGACGACGAACGCACCCCAGTCGTGGCCGACGAAGGTGGCGTCCTCGTAGCCATAGTGGTCCAGGAGCGCGACGAGGTCGCCCGTCAGGTGTTCGATGTCGTAGTCGGTCACCTCGGCCGGGCGGGATGAGTTGCCGTAACCCCGCTGGTTCGGTGCGATGACGTGGTAGCCGGCTGCGGCGAGGACGGGCATCTGGCGACGCCAGGTAATGGCATGCTCCGGCCAGCCGTGGCAGAGCACGATGGGCTTGCCCTTGTTTTCCCGGCCCGCTTCGAAGACTTCGAGCTCCACACCGTTGACCTGGATGAGGGTGGGCTCGGGAAATTCCGCTTGGTTGAACACTGCATTTCCTCTCTGGGGGCGTTCGCCGGTGGTCGACCTCCTCGATGAGGTCATGTCGCCAGCCTGCTACCCAAACCGGTCACCGCATGACCGGTTTTTATGAGAGTTTTGTCCGTATGCGATCCGATCGGCTGGTGGCCATACTCCTCCTGCTCCAACGGCGTGAGCAGGTGACAGCCGCAGAGGTCTCCCGAGAGCTGGACGTCTCCGAGCGCACCGCCCGCCGTGACCTCGACGCCCTGGCCATGGCCGGGGTGCCCGTGTACTCCGTGCAGGGCCGAGGCGGCGGCTGGCGTCTTGTGGGCGGGGCTCGTACCGACCTGTCCGGGTTGACCGCCGGTGAGGCCCGCGCGCTGTTCCTGGCTCTCGGTCCGGCCTCGGATGCGACGCCCGCGATGAAGGCAGCTCTGCGCAAGCTCCTCCATGCTCTGCCGAAGCCTTTCCAGGTGCAGGCCGAGGCAGCGGCGTCGTCGCTGGTCGTAGACCCGCAGCGATGGGGGGCGAGGCGGATCGAGCACCGGCCGCCTCGCTTCCTCGACGAACTCCAGGACGCGGTGATCCGCGGCGTCCAGGTATCGCTCGGCTACGTCGACAGCAAAGGCGTCGAAACCCGCAGAACCGTCCACCCGCTGGGCATCGTCGCCAAAGGTCCGGTGTGGTACCTCGTCTCCGACACCGAGGCCGGTCGACGGGTCTTCCGGATCGACCGCGTGTCGTCCGCCGACCCGACCGGTGACCCCGTGCACCGACCCGGGGACTTCGAGCTTGGCGAGAGCTGGAACGAGATCGCCAAAGAGATCGACCGCAAACGAACGCCGCTGGAGGTCCAGGCCGTATGCACACCCGACGGGATAGGCATCCTCCGGATGGGGCTCGGCGAGCGGCTCGACGTGGGAGGGCCCACGACCGACGGCCGCATCGAGGTCGTGATCCGCGGCCCCAACGAGTACATCCTCGCCGGCGAGCTCTCCGGGCTGGTCGAATGGGTCGAGGTGACCGGCCCTCCGAATGTCCGGGACCGCCTGGCCTCGATCGGCAACGCCCTCGTCGAGCGCTACGGCCGGCCGCGCACCAGCGGAGACCTTCACCCTTCCTGAAGCGGACCGGGCAGGAGGGCCGGGTCAGCTCCGGATGTAAGCCAGGCTGCCCGGCTTGATCGCGTTCTCACCGAAGCGTTCGCGGGCCCGGTCTGCGACGGCCTCGATGGCAAGCGACCTGTCGACGCCGGGGTCGAAGGTGAGTTGGCGCGGGGTGTCCTCAGCCGCGCGTAGTCCCTGTGCGCGCAGGGAGATCGCTCGTACTCCTGCGCGTTGCCGGGAGAACGTGGCGTACAGGTCGTAGGCGGTGCGGGTGAGGAGGAAGGTGTGGCCATTGGCTTCCGGGAGGGTGCGGCTGCGTGTGGTGGTGGAGCCGTCCGGGTAGCGCACGGTCAGGGCCATGGCTGATGCGGCCTTGCGGGCGGCTCGCAGGATGGCGCCGAGGTGCCCGGCCAGCGTGAGGAGGGCTCGGTGCTGCTCGACGGGCGGGGTCGGGTTCGTCGGTGGTGAAGCGGTGCTCGGCGCTGATGGACTGGGCGATCGGTTCGCCGAGGACGGGCCGGTGGTCGTGGCCGTGGGCTGCTTCGGAGGGCTCGTCCGAGGGCGATGCCGAGGAGGCGTTGGAGGGTGAGCTGGGGACGTCGGCGAGGTTGCCGATGGTGTGCAGTACGTGGAGGGCGAGGGTTTTGACGGTGGCCGGCCCGACCCCGTGGAGGAGGCCTACCGGGCGGGGCCGCAGGAAGGCGCGGATCGCGGCGGGGTCGTCGGGGATCGTGCGCAGTTCGTTGGGTGGGGTGATGGCGGCGGCCAGGGTGCGGTTGAGGCCGGCTCCGAGCGTGGTGTGGAGTCCTGTGTGGGCGGTGGTGCGGAGGCGGACGAGGTGGGTGAGGCCGTGCAGATGGATGTGGAGGATGCTCCGCGCCGTGGTGGTCATCGCGATCACCCCGCCGATCCCGGGCTCCGATGCCCCAGACGCCGCAGATCTGCCGACCTTGTCCCCGCGGGCTGGGGATCGGCGAAGGCGTGAAGGCGAGCCCCCGCGCTCGCCCAGGACGTCCTTGACGGTGACGACGATCCGGGCATGACCCGTCGGGGCGGACGCCGAGCTGATCCAGAGCCTTGTCCCGGGCGCCGAAGTCGAGGTCGAGGCTGGCCTGGAGAGCGAGGGCTTCGGTCAACGAGACCTGGTCGCACCGAGGTTGCCGGGACACGGTCGCCAGGTGGCGGGCCTCCGCACACGCAGGGAGTTCTTCCTATCGCGGACGGGCCGGACACGCGCCAGGCACAACGCCCTCACCAATAGCCCTGGCCGGGGTCGGGTTCTTTCGGTTGTAGCCATAGCCCCCATGCATGGTTGCTAGCTTCGCAGGATGACTGCTGTGACGTTCGACCATGCTGTCCGCGCCCGACTGCAAGCCCCCAACATCTGGTACGTCGGCACCGTATTCGCCGACGGAGCACCGCAGGTCAGCCCGATGTGGGTGGATCTGGAGGGCACGGGAGAGCTGACGTTCACCACCTCGGCGGGGCGGGTGAAGGAGGAAAACCTGCGCCTCGACCCCCGCGTCTACCTCTCGCATGCGGACACCGCCGATCCCTTCGACCGAGTGCAGATCAGCGGTGTGGTGGCTCGCTTTATCGAGGGCCAGGAGGCGCACGATCGAATGGACCGGCTCGCCCGCAAGTACCTGGGCACGGAGCGCTACGAGTGGATCATGCCGGGTGAGCACCGCGTCTCGGTGATCGTGCGCCCGATCAAGGTGCGGCACATCGTGGGAGTGGAGCAATTCCGGCCCGGCGGCCCCGTCCCTGCTCCCCCGGTCGGCAACTGACTCTGGTGCCCCCGTCCGAGACGGCGCAGGAACCGTCTCGAGGCCTCCTGGGCACCTCGATCGAGGTGCCCAGGAGGTCTCCCGAAAAATGACAGGGCCTGGGCCCTTCCTGCGCGCGGGACGGCCCCAGGACCCTAGTAGCCGCCGTCGTCCTCACGCTCGTTCTCGGGGGTACGTCGAATACGCCACACGCCGAAAGCGGCTCCCAGAGCCCCGCCCACGACAACTGCCACGCCCTTCCCGACGTTGCCATCCGAGAAGCCCGCGACGAGCAGACCGGTCAGCAGGGCTCCGAGCATCACGTACATGACGATGATGAACCCGGCAGCAAGGCGCCGGTTCCGCAGCAGCGGCATACCCCCGCTCATGCCCTCGCTCCCGCCGCGATGCCCTCGCCCAGCGCCTTTTCGGCACTCGGACCCTCAGGCGCACGATGGGAATGAGCCGGCTCGGTGTGGCGGTCTCGTTGCATGAGGCACTCCGTCCGTCCCGGTCGATTCGGCTGCCTGCCGTATGTCCTGGAACAGGCGCGATAACCAGAGACGGCCACCCCCGACATGTGTGGCTCACCCGCAGCCACGGACACGACAGCGGCCTACGCGGCCCGGACCGAGCCGTCATCGGTCCAAGTGACACCTTTGGAGTGCTGTGCTCGCCGAAGCGGCGAGAAGCCCGTACGAGAAGCCCGTACGAGCGGGCCGCGCTCCGCCTCGGCGACGCCGCCGGGTCTGCTTACCAAAGTCCCCCCGGTCCGGGACCATCGGCTCCCCTCGGCCGCGCGGGCCGGGGCAGGGGCCCACGGGTAACCGCCCATCACGCGAGCACCCAGCGAGGATCCCCTTGGACACGGAACAGTACGCGGCGCCCCCCGAGCACCGGACCGGGCACCGGGAGCCTGCGAACGGCCGCACCGGACCCGATCCGAGTTCCGCCATCCCCTGGGGTGTACGGGTCGGCGCCGAGGCGGCCTGGCGGCTGGTCGTCCTCGCCGCCGCCCTATGGCTCCTGGTGCGCGTGGTGGCCACCGTGCAGCTGGTGGCCTTCGCGTTCGTCGTCGCCCTCTTCGCCACGGCCCTGCTCCGCCCCGCCGTATGCCGCCTGGAGCGCGCCGGCCTTCACCGCGGCCTCGGCACCGCCCTCGTCATCGTGGCCGGATTCGCGATGGTCACGTTGATCGGCTGGTTCGTCGTCTGGCAGGTCGTCGCCAACTCCGACGATGTCGCGGCCCGTCTCCAGGAGGGCATCCACCAGCTGCGTTCCTGGGCCTTGCACAGCCCCCTCCACGTGACGGACGAGCAGGTCGAGCAGGCTGCGCAGAGCCTCAGCGATGCAGTAGGCGCCAACGCCGCGAAGCTCGCCACGACCGGCCTGCAGGGCGCCACCTTCGTGGCGGAGTTCCTGACCGGGGCCCTGCTGACGGCCTTCTCCACACTGTTCCTGGTTCATGACGGCCCCCGCGTCTGGCGCTGGGTGCTCTGCCTGGTCCCCGCCGCGGGGAGGCCCGCCGTCGCGGCGGCGGCCCCCTACGCGTGGCGCACCCTGACCGCCTACGTTCGCGGCACCGTGGCCGTGGCCTTCATCGACGGCCTCTTCATCGGACTCGGCCTGTACTTCCTGGACGTCCCGCTGGCGGTACCCCTGGCGGCCCTGGTCTTCCTGTGCGCGTTCGTCCCCCTTGCGGGCGCCGTGGCCTCAGGAGCGCTCGCAGTCCTCGTCGCGCTGGTGACGTGCGGGCCGGTCACCGCACTCGCGGTGCTCCTCATCGTCCTGGCGGTGCAGCAGATCGAAGGACACGTCCTGCAGCCGTTCATCCTCGGCCGCGCCGTCCGCGTGCACCCGCTGGCCGTCATCCTGTCCGTCGCGGCCGGCGGTCTGGCGGCCGGCATTCCCGGCGCGGTGATTGCCGTGCCACTCGTCGCAGTGGGCAACACGATGGTGGTCCAGCTCCGTCGCGCCGGGGACGCGACGTACAGGAAGATCCCAAAAGAGGAGGTTTGAGCATATTTCTTCCGGACATGTTCAGTGATGCCCGTGCTCGCCCACCATCGAAAGATCACCATGGGAATCATCGCCTGGATCCTGCTCGGCCTGCTGGCCGGAGCCATCGCCAAAGCCATCACCCCGGGCCGTGACCCGGGCGGCTGCCTGATCACGATCCTCATCGGCATCGTCGGCGGTCTGCTCGGAGGATGGCTGGGAAAGGTCATCTTCGGCGTCGATTCGATCAACGGGTTCTTCCACCTCTCGACCTGGATCGCAGCCGTGGCGGGCTCGGTCGTGCTCCTGCTGCTCTACCGGCTCGTAGCGGGCCGACGGAGCCACTGAGCCGTCGAGGCCACCGAGGCCCCCCGGGCCGCCGAAGAGGGCGGCGAGGCGGCGCCGGAACGCCGTTCCCGCTCCTCGCCCCCTCCTCGAGTACTACGCGCACCGCGGGCCCGAGTTCACCGCCGCCGAACCGCTCGACGTCGCCGAGGGCGAGGCGTACCTCGTCACCGAGCCGATCGGCGTGCCGATGGGCGTGCTGCCGTGGAACTTGGTCCGCTTCGCCGGGCCCAACCTGGTGCTGGGCACCGTGCTCGTCAGACACGCCGGCATCTGCCCGCAGTCCGCGCTCGCCCTGGAGTCACTGTTCCTCGACGCGGGCGCCCCCGAGGGCGTCTACACGAACCTCTTCGTGAGCCACGAGGAGGTCGGGCGCCTGATCGACGGACCGATCGTCCGCGGAGCCTCCCTGACCGGCAGCGAGAAGGCGGGGGCCGAGGTTGCCGGACGGGCCGGACGGGCCGGACGGGCCGGACGGAACATGAAGCCCAGCCTCCTGGAACTCGGCGGCAGCGACGCCTTCACCGTCGCCGCCGCCGTGTCAGGACGGATGGCGAACACCGGGCAGAGCTGCGTGGCCGCCAAGCGGTTCATCGTCGTGGACGAGGTCTACGAGGACTTCGTCGCCGGCCTGCGCCACGCGTTCGAGGCCCTGCGGCCGGGCGACCCTGCCGACGGGGCGACGACCCTGGGTCCCCTCTCCTCCGAGCAGGCCGCGTCGGACCTCGTCGACCAGATCCGCGAGACCCTGGAGCGGGGTGCGGAACTCGTCACCGGCGGCGACCGGATCGACCGGCCGGGCGCCTTCGTCGAACCCACGGTCCTGACCGGCGTCAACCCCGGCATGCGCGCCTACGCCGAGGAGCTCTTCGGGCCCGCCGCGGTCGTCTACCAGGTCGCCGACGAGGACGAGGCCGTCGCGCTGGCCAACGACAGCCGGTACGGACTCGGCGGGGTCCGTGTTCTGCGCGGACGTGGAACGGGGCCGTCGCGTGGCACGTGACCGCAGTACCCGCTATCTGCGTCAACAATGCAGTGAAGATGCCTCAGTTGGGCTTTGACACCTACAAGATCCCGCCCGAGGAGACCCGGACACGATACTGGCCGCCTTGGAGGTCGGCTACCGCCACATCGACACGGCACAGATGTACGGGAACGAGAAGGAGGTCGGGCCGGCGGTCCGCGACTCGGGGCTCGACCGCACCGACGTCTTCGTGACCAGCAAGCTCTCCAACGACGTCCACACGCACGACGAGGCCCTGCGGGCGTTCGACGGCAGTCTCGATGCAATGGGCCTCGACCTCTTCCTCATCCACTGGCCGCTGCCCACCCGCCGCGACTTCGCGACGAACGGACCGGCCCCGGCCCGGACCGCTTCACCGGCTGAGAGCTGCGGTCCCGGCACCCCCGGCGGTGCCGGGACCGTACGCCCGCCCCGCACACACGCACGTGCGCCCTGCCTCGGACCCGGTACGGCCGGTTCAGGCGTCCGCCCGGCGCGGGCCGACCGATCGTCGGGGTGCGGCATGGTGTGTCGGGAGGTTGTCCGGCCGAAGACGACGAAGCTGGTGGGCTGCCGTGGCCAGCAGGACTGCGAAGAGGACGAGCAGGAGAGCGCACACCCACATCTGCCGGCCCCCTGGATTCAGCCACCCCGTCCAGCCCGCCGCGGCCGCCCACAACAGGGCCCCGGCTGCGTAATGGGAGCGGACGCGGCGCAGTTGGCGTGCGGCCCGCATGGAGGTGAGGAGTTCGCCTTTGGCTGCCATGCCTGCCCGCCTACCCCCAAGTCACGCGGATTCACGGGTCGGACAGGGGCGAAGAGCGATGGCGCGAGTTCCCGACCCATCGATCGCCAACGCGCCCAACAGGTTGTGCACCGTGCAGTGCGTCTACCGGCGGACGGAGTCGACGTCACCCCGGAGTTCGCCGTCCATGCGGACCAGCAGGCGGTGCTGGTGGACGCCGGTCCACGTCAGCCAGGTCAGGAAGGCGGTCGCGAGCAGGGCGAGCACCACGGCCTGACGCACATCGGCCGTGGTCGCTGCGAGGGTCGTGATGGAAGCGAACAGCAGGAAGAGGAAGGCGAGGGCCCAGACCCGGTGGCGTGACCGGTCCAGGCGATCACGGACCAGTCGGCCCATCGCAGCGCGGCCCTCTTCCGATTCGGGCACCTCTCCGTGGCGCAGACGGTCGTCCAGGGACACGTAGTCCTCTTCGGATGCGGCACTGATCATCCGGCGCTCCCTGCGCCGCATCAGCAGCAGCATGACCGTGGCTCCCACGGCCCCCGAGCCGGCCCGCAGCAGGGCTCCGAGCGGCGAGCGTCCCGGGTTGAGCAGAAGGATCACCCCCGCACCGATGACGGCCAAGAGGACACCCTGCACCCACGGGTGCAGGGCCAGCCACTTGTTCACTTTCCTCATCGGGTCCCCCAACTCCTCTGTGTGCACGGCAATTTGCCGATTCTCACACCGAGTGCCCGGGCTACCCGCTTGCATGCGCCGGCCCCCGCACCCGACCTCGGCCCGGGCCGGTGGCCGTCAACGGCCACCGGCCCCGGGCGGCGGCCCCCCCCCCCCCCCCCGGCCCGGGGGGCCGTCTACTTGGGGTCGCGGTTGAACTGTGCCTGCGACCACCGGTAGCCCACGAGCGCGAGGACGAGGCACCAGGCGACGGCGATCCACCCGCTGTCGCCGATCTCGGTGCCGAGGAGGAGGCCTCGGAGGGTCTCGATGGCGGGGGTGAACGGCTGGTACTCGGCGATCGGCTGGAACCAGCCCGGCATCGCGTCGACCGGGACGAAGGCGCTGGAGATGAGGGGCAGGAGTATCAGCGGCATCGCGCTGTTGCCGGCCGCTTCGGCATTGGGGCTTCCCATGCCCATCCCTACCGCGATCCAGGTGAAGGCGAGGGCGAAGAGGGCCAGCAGCCCGAACGCGGCGAGCCACTCAAGGACGGTGGCGTCCGTGGACCGGAAGCCCATCGCCACGCCGATGGCGCCGACGAGGACAACGCTGAGCATCGCCTGGAGGACGCTGCCGACGACGTGTCCGAAGAGTACGGAGCCGCGATGGACGGGCATGGTGCGGAATCGGGCGATGATGCCCTCGCTCATGTCGCCCGCGACGGACACCGCGGTGCCGACGAGGGTGGACCCGATGGTCATCAGCAGGATGCCCGGAACGATGTAGGCGATGTACGCGGAGCGGCTTCCGCCGCCGATGCCCGCGCTCATGGTGCCGCCGAAGATGTAGACGAAGAGCAGGAGCAGCATGACCGGCGTGAGGAGCAGGTTCAGGGTGAGGGAGGGGTAGCGTCTCGCGTGCAGGAGGTTGCGGCGGAGCATCGTGGAGGAGTCGCGGACGGCGAGGGAGAAGGAGCTCATCGGGCATCTTCCTTGATCTGCTGGGGCCGGCCGGGGCTCGGGGCAGTGGCGGTCAGGGCGAAGAAGACGTCGTCGAGGTCGGGGGTGTGCACGGTCAGTTCGTCCGCTTCGATGCCGGCCGAGTCCAACCGGTCGAGGATCGAGCGCAGGGCGCGCTGGGTGCCGTCACTGGGGAGCTGCAGGGTGAGGGACCCGTCGTCCCGGGTGGCCTCGCGCAGCTGTGCGGCGGCGAACTGGTACGCGGACGGGACGGCGAAGCGCAGGCGCACGTGACCGCCGGGAACCAGGCGCTTGAGCTCCTCGGCAGTGCCCTCAGCAGCGATCCTTCCGTCATTGAGGACCGCGATTCGGTCGGCGAGCTGGTCGGCCTCCTCCAGGTACTGGGTGGTGAGGAAGACGGTGACGCCGCCCGTGACCAACTCGCGGATGATCTGCCACATGTTGTGCCTTGAGCGGGGATCGAGACCGGTTGTCGGCTCGTCGAGGAAGATGATCCGCGGATTGCCGACCAGGGTCATGGCGATGTCCAGGCGCCGCTTCATGCCGCCGGAGTAGGTCGAGGCCGGCTTCTTCGCTGCCTCCGCGAGGTCGAACCGCTCCAGCAGCTCGGTGGCGACCCGCCGCCCCTCGCGCTTGGACAGGTGGTGCAGGTCGGCCATGAGCAGCATGTTCTCCTCGCCGGTGATCAGGCCGTCAACGGCGGAGAACTGCCCGGTGACACCGATCGCGGCCCGTACCGCCTGCGGAGCGCCGGCCAGGTCGTGGCCGGCGACCTGGGCCCGGCCGCCGTCGGCGGTGATCAGCGTGGAAAGGATCTTCACGGCGGTGGTCTTGCCGGCGCCGTTGGGGCCGAGCAACGCGAACACGGACCCGGCCGGAATGCGCAGGTCGATGCCGTCGAGCACGGTCTTGTCGCCGTACGCCTTGTGCAGGGCCACGGCAGAGATGGCGGCGACCGGCTGTGCGGACCCACCGGCTCTGGTTGCGGGCATGACGGATGAAGGTGTGGGCATGGGTTTCTCCCGTTCGGGGCTGAAGTGGTGCGGAGCAACGTGAGGGAACAGGTCGGGAGGCGGCGCCGCCCGGCGCGCGCCGGCGTACGCGGCACTACGCGCCGGCCGGGCTCCAGGGGTCGGCGGCCCGGTGGGCCGGGAGCCATTGGGCGGCATAGGCCGCGCGGACCGCTGCGGGGAGCGGTGCGAGCAGCTTGACCGCCGTCTCCCCGTCGGCCCCGTCCAGCAGCCAGGGGAGCAGGACGGGCGCGTCCGCGCGGAGGTGTTCGGTACGGACTGCGTCGAAGTGCGCCCACTGGTCGGGGGCGAGGACTTCCCGGAGGAGCGGCAGGACCATCGTCTCCTCGTGGGTGAGGTGCGCGTCCAAACCGGTGCAGAGGACGTCGATCAGGCTCCCGAGGTGCGCCCGGTCCCCCTCCGGGTCGGCCAGTGACGTGTCGATGGCATCGAGCACGGGGGGAAAGGCGGCGTGTTCGGCTTCCATGACCTCCAGCCGCACCAGGTCGTCCGGGCGGCCTGAGAGGTTCCACCGCAGTGCGGGCCACAACGCATCGTCCGCGGCGGCGTGATGGAGGCGGAGGGCCTTCTTGAACCGCGGCCAGCCGGCGATGGAGGCCAGCACCTGGCGGAGGTCGTGGTCCGCCGAGATGCTGATCCGGTCCAGCTGGACCAGGTCCCGGCGCAAGGCGGCGTGCGTCGCGTGCATGAAGGTCAGGTCGACGGCCGTGCTCACTCGCGGGACCGGAAGGCGACGGCCGGTTCCCAGAGCACGGCGCCGACACGGTCGGAGCGGCAGGGACCGCCGGTCAGGCGGGCGGAGCCGCCGCGCGTCCGCTCCCCGCGCTCCCCCCACTCCTCCCGCTCGTCCGGTTCGGCGGGCAGAAGGCAGCTGGAGAGGGGGGCCTTCCGCAGCGCGACCTCGGCCTCCGCGCGTGCGCCGCTCTCCCCTTCCTCGCGCAAGTGCTGCACGTGTACGTGCACGCATGTGCCGCGGCCCCCGCCCGCGCGGGGCAGTAGGGGCCGCACCTGCTGCGGCCCGTGGGGGGCGCCGCCCGAGCCGATCGTCGCAGTGACGGTACGGATGGGCTGCCTCAAGTACACGGGCCCGATCGCAGGGTTCTTCACGCGTGATGTCATGCACTGATGCTCGCCGCTCGCCATGGCCATGATCAACATGTACTTTCGCACCACTCGATAACCGCGGGGTTATCAATGCCGGGCACGGGGGATCTGTGGAGCTGCGGGACATCGAGATCTTCCTGGTCCTGGCCGAAGAACTGCACTTCGGCCGCACTGCCGCGCGCCTCCACGTCTCCCAGGCGCGCGTCAGCCAGGCGATCAAGAAGCAGGAGCGTCGCATCGGAGCGGTCCTCTTCGAGCGCACCAGCCGAACCGTGGCCCTGACCGAGATCGGCCGCCGGCTGTGGGACGACCTGCAACCGGTGTACGTCGACCTCCAGGACTCCCTGGACCGGGCGCGGATGGCCGCCCGCGGTGTCACGTCCCGGCTTCGCGTCGCGATGATGCCGTTCAACGTCGCCGACATGCACCACTATTGGCAGGGCTTCCGCTCCCGCCATCCCCAGTGCGAACTCCAGATCCGCCCGGTTCCGTTCCTCGACCCGTTCGGCCGTCTCCGCGCCGGAGACATGGACGTCCTGGTCACATGGCTGCCCGTGGAAGAGCCCGACCTCACGGTCGGCCCGGTCCTGTGCACCGACAGCCGGCTGCTCGCCGTGCCCAGGGACCACGAGCTCGCCGGCCGGTCGACGGTGTCGATAGAGGACTTCGCCGACTTCGCGCACGCCACGGCCCCGGACATGCCCGACTACTGGGAGGACCACTACCTCCCCTTCCACACCCCCCGAGGGCGGCTGATCGAGCGGTCCCAGACCGTGACCAGCCCTGACGAGCTGATCAACCTGGTCACCATGGGGGAGATCATCCACGCCTTCCCCAGCCACGTCACCCGGTACTGGGGCCTGTCGAACATCGGCTGGGTGCCCGTTTCCGGCCTGCCCGCCCTGTCCTACGCTCTGGTCTGGCGGACCGAGGCGGAGACCGACCTCACCCGCGCCCTCGCCGACACCGTCCGGGACATGGGCTCGCTCCACTTCTGAGGAGGCCGACGCCCTGACCTGCACCGCCGGTCGGATGCGGTCCCGTTCGGGTTCGCCCCATGCCGTGGACGTCGGGCGGGCAGTCGGTGCCGATCAGGCGGCGGGCATCTTGTCCAGGAAGCCGTAGACGCCCGTGATCCTGCCTGCGCCGTCGGTGACGAGGACGTCGAAGCCGATGGCGATGGGCTCGGCGCCCGGGCCGGTCACCAGGGCCCACTGGAAGCGGGCGATGTTGTGGTGGGTGTCGACGTTTCCGTGCAGCTGGAAGAAGAGGCCTTGGAACTGCTCGCGAGCACCCGCGAGGACGGCCGCGATGCCCGCATGGCCCTCGACCGCGGCGAGCGGGTCGATGTAGGGGGCCTCAGGGGTGAACAGGTCGGCGATGCCGGCGGCGCGACGGTCGGCGTCGGCCACGTTCCAGAGGGCGAGGTACTGGGTGACGCTGTTGGTCAGGTCGCTCATGAGTCGGCTCCTTGTATCAGAGATCGGTGAGAATGCCGCCGGAAGCGGCACGGAATCCGGGGCGGGGGAAGCGAGCTCCTGCATCAGGCTCTTCTCCGGCCCGGTGTTTCCGATATCGAAAACGCTACGTTGCATTCATGGCTCCAGCAACCTTCCCATTGCGAGAAAGTCGTGAACTTGCAGCTCAGAGGCGCCATTTCGTTGCAATGCCTTGCATGTCAACGCAACGTCAACCTGGCTCGCATGTTGCAATGACTAGGAGTGAACGCTATGCCTCGTCCCGCAGGTCCCGGTGGAACAACCCCACGTCGAACACGCGCTGTGCGACTACTGGTTGGGAATGGGGTCACGTCACTGACGGACGGCGGCCGACTCCAGGGACCGGGCGCGCAGCGCGATCCGGGCGGGCACCAGACTGGAGACCAGCGCGAGCGCAAGCCCGGCGGTGGCGGCGGCGCCGATCGCGGTCCAGGGCAGGCTCAGGGTGAGCGCGGGACCGGACTCCAGGATCCTGTTTCTGATCAGCAACAGGGTCGCAACCTGGGTGCCGGTGGTGACCAGCAGCGCCAGGGCCGTGGCGGTTACGGCCGTCAGCAGCGCCTCGGCCCCCACCATGGAGAGCACTTGACGGTCGTTGCCGCCGGTGAGACGCAGGGCGGAGAAGTCCCGCAGCCGGTCGCCGGTGGACATCATCATCGTGTTGACGATCGCGATCAGGGCGTACAGCAGGGCCGGCCCCAGGATGGCGATCATTGCGATCCAGTCGGAGCGGGACCGGGTGTCGTCGTGCCCGCCCCACTCGGCCGTCGCGGCGATCACGACCCCCGGGATCGCGGTCGGCGCCGTGGCTCCGGCCGTGGGGGTGAGGAAGGCGGCGGTGGGACCGGGGCCTCCACCGAGGTGCCCGGCCACGGCCCCGTACGGCAGGAGCACCTCGGCCAGGTTCAGCGGCGTCTTCACCAGGGCGACCACCTCGACGGTGACGAGGGTGCCGTCGTCCAGGGCGGTGTCCAGCCGGTCGCCGACCTGCCAGCCGCGGGCCCGGGCCAGAGAAGTCGACACGGCTACGGAGGAACCTCGCAGGGCGTCCAGCGAGCCTGCTTCGGTGGAGAGTTCCCAGGTCGCGGCGGCGTCTCCGTCGACCGCGGTCGCCGTGATCGTGCCCGAGTCCCCGGGCCCGGATCCCGAACTGCGGGCGAGGCCGTTGAGCCGGGTGGTACGTACCGTGGTCGAGGCGACCCCGGGCAGGGCGCGTAGCCGCTCCACGGTGTCCGGGGTCAGAGCCGGCCCGCCGTCGGGTTCGACAACGTACGTGGCCCGTAGCGCCTCCCGCGACTGGACGGTCCGCGCGACCCCGAAGGTAAGCGTGGAGCCGACCACAGTGCCGGTCAGGCCTATCACCAGGAACATCGGGGTCGCCGTGGAGACCGTGCGCCGCACCGCTGCCAGGGCGTTCTGCCGGGCCAGCAGGCCCACCGCGCCCCAGGCCGGCAGCGCCAGCACCCGCACGAGCGCGGGGACCAGCACCGGCGCGAACAGGGCGACCGCCACGATGGCCATGACGTCGATCAGCAACGCCCAGACGGGCAAGTTCTGCGGATCGCGCAGCTGCGGGTCCCGGTCCATGCCGGGCGGCATCGTCATGAACAGGACCAGCACGGTCGAGAACACCAACAGGTAGCCGACAGCCCACAGCCAGCGGCCGAGTGTCATCACCCGCCCGTCGACCGCCGCGTCGCCGAGCGCCTCCACCGGCCGCACACGGCCGGCCCGACGGGCTGCCGCGTAGGCACCGACCACCGCCACCGCCACTTCGACGGCCACGGCGACGAGCAGCGGCCCCGCGCTGATCTGAACGGTGAAGCCCTCGGGCGCCGCACCCCGAGCCACCAGCCAGCGGGCGAACAGCGGGGCTACGGCCGGGCCCAGCAGCGCCCCGCAGACCGACGCGGCCAGTGAGACGACCACCGCCTCGCCGAGCACGAGCATCCGGACCTGGCGCGGGGTCGCACCGACCGCCCGCAGCATGGCTGTCTCCCGGCGCCGCCCCGCGACCGCGAACGCGAACGTCGAGGCGACGACGAACACGGACACGAATCCGGACATACCCGCCATCAAGGTGAGCAGCTTCTTCAGCGACGGCGCCGACGGGTCGTCGTTCTGCAGCCCCGTCGAAGTGGTGACGAGTAGACCCGTCCCGGCGATCAGGGTGACGCCCAGGGTGAGCGCCACGAAGGAACCGGCGAAGCCGAGCCGCCGCTGGCGCAGGGTGGCAGTGGCCACGGGCAGCAGGGGGGTGAGGGTCATCAGTGGCTACCGTCGATCCGGGCCCGTGCCGCGGCGGGCCTCGTACCGGCGTCCGCGGCTCCGTTCGGACCGGCTTCCCGGTCGCCCGCGTCGGTGTCCGGGGCGGTGTCCGGGGCGGTGTCCGGGGCGGTGTCCGGGTCGGACTCCAGCCGCGCCATGTTCTCAGCCACCCGGCGGGCCGTCGGGCGGTGCATCTCGTCGGCAGACGCGGCCGTCGACGAGGAAGAGGACGCGGTCCGCGTAGGAGGCAGCCACCGGGTCGTGGGTGACCATGATCGTGGTCTGGCCCTGCTCGTCGACCAGGCCGCGCAGCAACTTGAGGACGGTCTTGCTGGAGCTGCTGTCCAAGGCCCCGGTCGGCTCGTCGGCGAACAGCACCTTCGGCCGGGTGATCAGGGCCCGGGCAATGGCCACGCGCTGCTGCTGGCCGCCCGACATCTGGGAAGGCAGGTGCCCGGCGCGCCCGGCGAGCCCGACCCTGCCCAACGCCGTCCGCACCTCGGCCTGATCGGGGCGGCGGCCCGCCAGCCGCAGCGGCAGTCCCACGTTCTGTTCGGCGCTGAGCGCACCGAGCAGGTTGAACGCCTGGAAGACGAAGCCGATCCGGACTCGGCGCAGCTCGGTGAGGGCCTTCTCGCGCAGGGACCCCAGATCGACGCCGTCCAAGACGACGCGTCCCGCGTCGGGGCGGTCGAGACCCGCCGCGCACTGCAGGAGGGTGCTCTTGCCCGAGCCCGAGGGGCCCATCACCGCGGTGAAGGTGACCTGATCGAAGGCAACCGAGATCTCGTCGAGGGCGCGCACCTGCCCTGCCGATCCAGCCGCGTAACAGCGGCTGACCTGTTCGAGCCTGACTAACTGGCTGTCGTGCATCCTTCAAAACCTCTCAAGTGATCTCGAAATCGGAGAGCTTGCCGCTACGGGAACTCCGCCACCGTGGTGTGCGGCTGTCTCGATGGGCCGTTTTGTGAGCGAGGAGCAAGTGAGGGGTGGACGTTGCATGGTCAGGCTTCGGGAGGTCACGGTCTGCGGCGACACCTTCCGGATGAGCGGTCCCGCTCGCACGGTAGGGCGGAAGCCCGCGCGCTACCGGACGGACGTGTGCTCAGCCATCGGGCGGGGGGCGAAGGCGAAGGCGCGCAGATCGTCGTTGAGGCGGTCCGCGTGGGTCGCGAACAGCCCGTGACCCGCGTACTCGTACACGTGCAGCTCCGCCCCCGCGATCAGTTCGGCCGCGCGGCGGCCCGTGAGGGCCAGGGGTGCGGAGACGTCGTCCGATCCGTGGATGACCAGGACCGGGCAGTCGATCTTCACCATCTCCGGAACGAGGTTCAGGGAAGGGAGGATGTCCCCCAGGGCGTTGGCGGCGCGCGCCGTTGCCCCGAGGCAGCGGTCCACCATGTACGCCACGTACCCATCCGACACCTGCGGCCCGGGCAGGTGGCGGGCGAAGAACGCGTCGGCCCCGTCGGAGAAGAACTTCGCCCGGTCCTGCCGGAAGGTCTCGTTGAATCCGCGGATCAGCTCCGGGTCCAGTCCCTCCAGGTGGTCCGCGGAACGGGCCGGCCCCGGGGCCATTGCGCCGACGAGGGCGACCCGGGCCACCCGGCCGGTACCGCGAAGGGTCAGGTAGCGGACCACCTCGAGCGTGCCCATCGAATGCCCGACCAAGGTGACGTCGAGCAGATCCAGATGGTCGAGGAGCGAGCCCAGGTCCCCGGCGAGGGTGTCGAGGTCGAAGCCGCCCCAGACGTCCTCGGACCTGCCGTGCCCCCTGCGGTCGAGGCCCACGCAGCGGAAACCTTCGGCCGCCAGGGGCAGCATCTGGTACTCCCACATCTCGGTACCGAAGTACGAGCTGTTGACGAAGACGATGACGGGGCCGTCCGAGGGGCCGTAGTCGACGAAGTGGAGGCGGGTGCGGTCGGTGGCGGACTCGAAGTACGGCATGGCGGGGTCCCTTCAGGGAACGGCTGTGAGCGGCTGTCCGGTGCGACAACCATCCTGACCCTGCGGCCCCGAGGCGGTCGATTACCTCCAAGGTCATGCGGTACGGGCGGGAGCGGGGCCGGTCACCGAGTCGCCGTGGGCCACGCCCCGGTGGGCCCGTACGCTTTCCTGCTGCGCAGTACCGAATTGGTCCAGAATCGGCGTGACTGAGGAATGGCGGCACCTTTGGCTGGTTTCAAAGAGTCTCGTCAACGGCTGGTGACAAGCGCCGCCACGTCGTCCGCACCTGGCTCTCGGCATCCCAGCCGTACGCACCCCCGCCGCCGCCTCGCTGGTGACACGGGCGTCTCAGGTGATGAAGCGATCGAGCAGGGAGAGGGCCATTCCGAGCACCCCGAGCCCAAGACCGATCATGCCGACCATCGCCCAACGGTCTCGTTTCACGAGTTGCAGTCTCCAGACCTTGAGAAGGAACATTTCCGGCAGAGCCGATCCATTCGGCCCCACTCGCATTCGGCCCCGCTCGCATTCGGCCCCGCTCGCAGCACGGTCGCTCCGCGGGCGGAGCCTGGACCGAACGATGCCGCAGCGGGGCGCTCACGTGGCGACGTCGGGGACTTCGGTGCCGGCGCCGGCCTTCACGGCGTCGACCACGAGCGTGTGGAGCGCGGCGAGGCCGCCCGACGGCAGCGGTACGGGGCTGCCGGTGAGGGTGCACCACTCCTCTGCTCCGGTGTACGGGATCCGTACCGAGGCCGTACCGTCCGGGCCCGCCTCGGTCAGCTGGTAGCTGCTCTTCACGTTCGCCCACGCCGCCGAGTACGTACACCAGTGGCCCTCGGCCCTTGGTCGCCTTTGCCGCGGTTCGTCGCCGCGGACACCGCGAGGACCTGGAGGCGGCGCCGGAGACGGTCTTGCACGCGGCATCGCGCTTCGCGCCCTTGCCCGAGCGCTCCAGAACGACTTCGCGGGTGTCACAGCTGTCGCCCTGCCCGGCCAGTGCGTGAACTTCTCCCAGCTGCACCCGGTCATCGCCCTCTGGCCCGCGACTATCAGCCCGCCGAGCCGGCTTCGGGCGACCGCCCTTGTCGACAGACCCGGGAGCGCCGGTTCTCCCGGCGCTCCCTGCGCCCCGTCCTCGCCCTGCCCGGACAGAGACGCCTTGGCGTCACCTCCGGCCGGCACCCCCGGATTACAGCCCACGAGACCAACCGCCAGCAGATCAGCAGTCACCGTACGGACATCGAGCCGCACCTAACGATGCATAATCATCCCAAACCCTCTCGAAAAACCCACCGTGACCTTACCCACCGCGCCTACCCCGCGAAGACCACCCCAGCACGCACCCTGCCGGTACATCGCCGCGGCGCCAAAGGCAATCGTCCGGATGAGCAGGCGGAGTTGCGCCGAGAATCGCCGGGAGAGGTGTTGTAGGAGGTACGGGAGTTGAGCGGCCGAGGGCCGGTCATGTTGGGTCATTTCACGGACTGTAACAAGGAGCGCTTCCGGCCGGACTCCGTCACCCACCGCCGCACCGAGGCCCACAACCGGCCCGGGCGGGGACATCGATGTCCGCGTGACCGCGGACGCGACGGCGAGTGTCCGCGACACCGCCGAAATTCCCGGAGGATCGTGTGCTTGGACCGGCTGCCCGGCCCTGGCCGGCACGGGGGACAACTTCCTCGGCAGCCTGGGAGCCGACGGGACCGGCTTGGGCGACACGGTGGACGGGCTTGCTCGGAACCTGGATCCGGGCCTGAGCCCGTCCGATCCCGCGAAGTCGGAGGCGCAGGCGCGGCGGCTCATTTGGCAGTGGCAGAACGCCCGGCTCCGAAGGCCAGCACGTCCCCGCCCGCCATATGCAGGCGCAGCCGTTGGAATCCCATCGGGTGCCGGAGGATTCTGCCTCGGTCGATCAAGGTGTCAGGGCTGGGCGACGACGAGGTCGGGGAGCACCGGCGAGCAGCGGGGCACGCTCGACGAACTCGGCGTCGAGGCGATTCGCCCCCGGCGGACACAGCCAGTTGGACGGTCCTCTTCGCGGTGCGGTGCCGGGCCGGGCCGGGCCGGGCCGGGCCGGGCCGGGCCGGGCCGGGCCGGGCCGGGCCGGGCCGGGCCGGGCCGGGCCGGGCCGCCGATTCAGGGGTTACACGATGCGGCACCTCAGGGCGGTTCTGGAGGGTCAAGCGTCTTGCGGGTGTCCGCCATCCCCTTCGACCACCACGCGATCACTCCCCTTCCCCTCGTCGCGTTCGGCGATGGTGACATCGATCCGACCGTCACCGGTGGTGTCGAACTGATAGAGGTCGGCCTTCCCGTCACCAGTCGTGTCGATCATCCACACGTCGGGCTTCCCATCACCATTCGCGTCAGCGCTGAGAACGACATGGTGCTCGTCGCCTTGCGTCTCGATCACTTCTCCGCCGATACCTGTTGTGGTGTCCATGGCGACCGGATGCCCCCGGACCAGGAGACGAAACGAGCACGGTCCGGGATGGCGTCGTTGACCTCCGTATGGGGCGGGGTACGTGGAGTCGGATTGTTCCGGACGGGCTGTGGGAGATCGCGGAGCCGCTGATCCCACTGTCGAAGGTCCGGTCGCAGTGCGGCGGGACGCAGGACACGCCTGATGAGACGCTGTTCGCGGCGATCATCCATGTCCTGGTCAGTGGGTGCGCCTGGCGGGCCCTGCCGCCGTGCTTCGGGATATCGAAGTCGACGGCCCACCGCAGGTTCCTGATCTGGTCGAGGGCCGCAGTATGGGGCCGGCTCCATATCGGCGCGCCTTGCTGGAAGCGGTGTTCGGCCACCGGGTCGACGCCCTCTGCGCCCACGCCGCCGACCTGATCGCGCTGATCACGGGCCTCGCACTGGCCACCGAGCACCGTCCGAACCCCGCCGCCGAAGCCAACCGGCTGCTCGCCCTGACACTACGGGGCATCAGCCCGCACGCCTGAGGAGGCGGCCGGTTCCCGGCCGGGCCAGGTTCGTGCACAGGGTCCCGGGGCCGCGTACGGCGGTGGCGCCCGGCTCAGGGCACCAGGACCACCCTGCCGAACACCTCTCCCGCATCCATCGCGTGGTGGGCCGACGCCGCCTGATCCAGGGGCAGCACCGCGTGCACGACCGTGCGCAGGTCCCCGCTGGCGGCATCGGTGAATTGGTTCGACCTCACGGCACGCCTGTCGGGACCGGGCACGGTGTCGGAGCTGAAGGTGGAGAACGACAGCGATCGGCGGAAGGCGTCCATCAGCCGCGTGCCGAAGTCCGCCGGCGGCTGCCCACCCACCACGCCTACAGCCACGTACCGCCCGTTGGAGTTCAGTCTGTCCAGGAAGGCCGGCAGCTGGGGACCTCCCACTACGTCGATCACCACGTCGAAGCCCGCGGGTGTGTCGGGGCCGCCCTCGCCGGAGCGGCTGAGGACATGGGTCGCGCCCAGCTTTTCCAGCCGGGCGCCGCGCTCCGCCGATGAGGTGGTGACCGCCACTGCGCCCGCACCTCTCCTGACCGCGAGCTGGACGGCCGTGATCCCGATGCTGCCCGCCGCACCCCGGATGAGTACCGCCTCGCCCGGTGCGAGACGAGCCCGTTCCAGGGCGAAGTGGGCGACCACGCCTGACCCGCCGAGGGTCACCGCGTCGGCGCCGGTCAGAGCGCGGGGCAGCGGCAGCACCTCGGCGGCCGAGGCGACGGCGTACTCGGCGTACCCACCGGACAGGCCGGTGAACGCCCACACCCGCCGCCCGGTCCACGCGGCGTCCACGCCTTCGCCCACCTCGGTGACGCGTCCCGCGACCTCGCTCCCGAGGAGGTGCCCCGGCCGGAATCCGTAACCGGCGAGCGTGCCCCGGCGGATCACGGCGTCCACGCCGCCCACCCCGATCGCCTCCACGGCGATCCGCACCTGCCGGGGGGCAGGATCGGGCACGGGCACGTCGACGACTTCCAGTCCGTCGGGATGTCCGAACGTCCTGATGACGACAGCCTTCATCATTGCTCCCTGGGCCGGTGGCGGTGCGTGCGGCGGTGCCGCGCTCGGACCGTAACCAACAGCCCTGTCCGCTCGAGCGAAGTGAGAGACGATGACCGGCCAATTGCCTCGGCCCGCACGCTCCGACGCCCTGGACAACCGGGCCCGCATCCTGGACTCCGCCCGCACGGTGTTCGGCGAAAAGGGCCTGGGCGCGCCCGTGCGCGACGTCGCCCGGCACGCGGGCGTCGGCCCCGCCACGTTGTACCGGCACTTCCCGACCAAGCAGGCACTGATCGAGGAGGCCTTCGCCGAGCAAGGGCGAGCCTGTCACGCCGCGGTCCGCGACGCCCTCACGGACCCGGACCCGTGGCACGGATTCCGGGGCCTGGTCGAGCGGATCTGTGAACTCCACGCGCACAGCTGGGGGTTCGCCGAAGCCTTCATGGCCGCCTTCCCCGAGACAGTGGACTTCGCCGCCGACCGCGAGCGGACCGTGCGCGCGGTCGCCGAACTGGCCCGCCGCGCCCAGGAGACCGGCCGGCTCCGCCCCGGCTTCGTCGTCGACGACCTGATCCTCATGCTCACGGCCCACCGGGGCCTGCGGGACGCGCCCCGGCCCGCCCGGCTCGCGGCCTCCCGCCGCTTCGCCGCTTACGTGATCGAGGCGTTCCGCGCCGTACCGCAGACGGGAGGGCACACGCCACCGCGGCCGACGCCATGCCTGGGGCCCGCGCACTCACCCGGCGCGCCGTGAACCCCTCGCCACGGAGCTCCGTAGTCCTTGCCCACCAGACGCATGAGACGCATGAGACGCACCGGACCGGTCGGCTCCGGAACGGGGCTGCGGCCGGCAGGACTCGGGCGGGGTCCAGTCCGAGCCGGCCCCGGCGGTCCGCATCCGCTCCCGGTGCGCCCGGGCCGTGGCCATCAGCGCGTCGAGCGTGTCCCTGGTCCGCAGGAGTTCGGAGATGTGCGCCGAGAGCCGCTCGCGCTCCAGTGCCATCCGCTCCAGCGCGGCGTCGGAAGCCTCTTCACTAGGCGTCTCGATGCAGGGCATCAACTCGATGATGGTGCGGCTGGACAGGCCCGCCGTGTACATCCGCTGGATGAACGCGATCCGCTCGACCTCGGCGTCCGTGTAGTGCCGCTGCCCGCTGGGGCTGCGCGTGCTGGTCAGCAGCCCCTGCTCCTCGTAGTAGCGCACGGACCGGATGCTGACTCCGGCACGCGCTGCGAGCTCCCCGATCCGCATACAGCCCTCCCGGCCGAGTTCCCCGTCGCAGGCCCTTGACCCTGACATCGGTGTGAGGTTTTAGCGTAGCCGCAGTGCCCGGTTCACGGGTGCGGCGGCCACGAAGGAGAACCCGCTATGACACGTCTCTTCACCAGCTACCGGCTCGGCGGCCTCACGCTGCCCAACCGCACGGTCATGGCCCCGATGACCCGAGTCCGTGCCGCCGACGGCGGGTTGGCGACCCCTTCGATGGCGGCCTACTACGCCCAGCGGGCCACGGCCGGGCTGATCGTGAGCGAAGGGGTGCAGCCGAGCCTGATCGGGCAGTCCAATCCGGGCACGCCGGGACTGCACACCGACGAACAGGCCGAGGCGTGGCGCCCAGTGACTGACGCCGTCCACACCAACGGAGGACGGATCTTCGCCCAGATCATGCACGGCGGGCGCGTCTCACACCCCGACACCACCGGCCTGCAGCCCGTCGGTCCCTCCGCCGTCCCCGCCGTCGGCAACGTGTTCACCCCCACCGGGCCGCAGCCCGCCCCGGTTCCGCGCGCCCTGGACACCGCCGAAGTGCCGGAACACGCGCGGTCCTACGCAGACGCCGCCCGCCGCGCCGTCGAAGCCGGCTTCGACGGAGTCGAACTGCACGGCGCCAACGGCTACCTGATCTCACAGTTCCTCTCGTCCAACGCCAACCTGCGCACGGACCGCTACGGCGGCCCGATCGCCCACCGCATCAGGTTCGCCGTCGAGGCCGTCGCCGCCACCGTGGAGGCAATCGGTGGCGAGCGGACCGGCATCCGGCTCTCCCCGGGCGGAACCTTCTGGGGAGTTGAGGAGACCGAGGTCCGCGACCTCTACACCGCGCTGCTGACCGAACTGGCACCCCTCGGGCTGGCGTACGTGCACCTCGAGGCCACCGCCGGGCAGGACACGCTCCTCGCCCTGCGCCGCGCGTGGCCGGGCACCCTCGTGATGAACCCGGTGCTCCCGATGGGCGCGAAGCAGACCGGCAGGGACGACGCCGAGCACTGGCTCGGCCTGGGCGCCGACCTCATCAGCTTCGGCCGGGCCTTCCTCGCCAACCCCGACCTGGTCGAGCGACTGCGCAGCGGACACCCCCTGGCCCCCGTGGACGAGACCACGTACTTCCAGGGCGGCGACAGCGGCTATCTGACCTATCCGGCACACCAGTACGCGGCTTGATCCCGGACCGACGCGGCCTGCGAGCGGTACGCCGGGACCGCCGGCTCGGGCGGGTGCGGCGCCCGCCGAACCGGGTGCGGCACCCGGACCTGACTCCGCCCAGCCAGCCGTGGCAAGCGTAGGGGGCTGGCGCGGCTGGCTATGGGGCCGGCACAGCAGATCGGCGAGTCGACGTCGGGCGCGCCCGCTTCGGCGGCTCCGCCCTCCCCGGTGCTCTTCTGCGGCCGTACGGCCCTATTGCGAGCGCCGTTTCTCCATACATACATACAAGCGCGACAGTCTCCTGCTCGGAGCGGAAATGTCCGAACTCCCCGGTCGGGCGGCCTCAACCGTTACCAGCCGGAACCACCCGAGCAGTCAGAGAGGCGAAGCCGATGCTTCCGTCCCGGAACAAGGCCGTCGCGGCCCGTGCCACGTTCGGCGTGGTCACCCTGGGGCTCACCCTGTCCGTCTGCCCCACCAGCGCCCTGGCCTCAGGGGCCGTGCCGGCCACGGCGATGAACACCGCGGAAGCCGTGAGCACGGTCCGCGCCGTCGCGGCCGCTGCCGCCGTGGCCGGCACCGTCGTGGCACGTACCTCCAGTACCGTCCGCGCGCAGCCCACGACGAACTCCGCCGACCTCGGCAGCTACCCGCGTGGGGCCGCGGTCCAACTCGACTGCGCGGTCTACGGCGAGACCATCGAAGGCAACCCCGTCTGGTACAAGCTCGCCAACCGCACCGGCTGGATGAGCGCACGCTACGTCGACAGCTCCCGTACGGTCCCCCAGTGCGCGGGCCCTCAAGGCCCCACTGGCCCCACTGGCCCTCGAGGCAACCCCGGGCCGACGGGCGCCCAGGGCCTGCGGGGCGCGACCGGAGCACCAGGTACCCCGGGGCCGCGGGGCGCGACCGGAGCCACGGGCGCCACCGGAGCGACGGGCACCCCGGGGCCGCGGGGTGCCACCGGGGCGAGTGGCGGGACCGGCCTGCGGGGGGCAACCGGAGCGACCGGCCAGCGGGGCGCGACCGGCGCCACCGGAGCGACCGGCCCCCAGGGCGACACCGGCCTCGAAGGATCCCCGGGCCTCGACGGCCAGCCGGGCGACCCGGGCGAGGAAGGCCCGACGGGCCCGACCGGACCGACGGGCTCGACAGGCCCGACGGGAGCCCCTGGACAGCT